>CACXCQ010000114.1 GCA_902766185.1 uncultured Eubacteriales bacterium | reverse complement strand
GTATGGCGGATCCACGATGAGAAGGTCCACGCTTCCCTTCGGGAGCATCGGGAGCACGGAAAAAGAGTCTCCCAGAACGATCCGGTCCGTGACCTTTCCCAAAGGCAGGTCGCTTCCTTCCTTCAGCTCCTCGGCCTTCAGGCACTGCTCCAGATATTCCCGGCCTTCCTCCACCGTCAGATCGATTGTCTTGTTTCTCTCCGATTTCATTTCTGTTTCATCGCCTCCAGCAGCTGAGCCGGCATCCGCCGGGCGCTGCGCACCGGGGAACCGCCATTGGCCCTCATGAAGGACAATGAGTACCTGTCCTTCGGATACTTCTCCACGAGACGGATCCGCATGGAGCGGACGTAGCCTTCTTTTCCCCGGAACATTCCGTTATATGGCAGATCGGATTCCTCCACCACCGTGCGGTACATGATGGCTGAGTTGGGGGCGGCGCTGTAGATGTACACCTCGTCCCCGGGATGGATGTTGTTGTGCTGGTGCCACTGGATCACCCCGCCTCCCGCCGCGAACCCGGCGTCGATATCGTAGACCTTGGGGCTGGAGGGAATGATCCAGGCATCCCCGCTGACGTGGCCGGCATTCTTCTTTACCGACACCAGATCGTAGCTTGCCCCGATGAGCTCCATCACCTCGTCGTCCGCCAGAGTATCGTCCAAAATGACGCTGATCCAGTGCTTCTTGTTCATGTGCCAGGCCGGGAAGATACCGGGCCTGCGGGTGATCTGCGCAATGCCCTCCGGCTCCGCCTTCAGGTTGATGACCTCCACGATGTCATCCGCGTCGTGCCCGCCTGCCGCGCCAAGCTTACCGAAGGCCACGTTCAGGATCGCCGCGTACCATTTCCCGTTTTCTTTGCACTTGAAGGTACCGTTTCCGGGGTACTTTTCCCAGGGAAACTCCGGCGCGTCCCCGTAGACCTCCTCGATCATCGCCGTGATCCGGTTCGCCTGATCGTAGATGAAATCCACCGGCACGAAGCACTCCTCCCGGATCCGGCCAAGCACCTCGAGATAAGCTTCCCGCACGCCGCCGACGAATCCGCCCAGCTGATGGCGCGCCCGGATGGGCAGATACTCCTCCTCCGTATCCAGGTCCATCACCCGGCCAAGGATCTGCCAGCCGCCCGGCGCCGACCCTTCCGGCTCCTGCCGGATCACCAGCTCTGCCCGGAACTGCCCGTCCAGGAAATCCTCCTCGTACCGATACTCTGTTTCTGTTTTACGGAATCCCTTCTTTTCCAGTCTCCCAAAGGCTGGTCTGAACCGTCCGAAATAGTCTGTTTCCATACTCATAAACCAAAGTATACACCGTTATTCCTGCCTTTGCTACCCCGGCTTATCTACGGACGGACCTGCCTTTGATTCCATTGCAATCGTTTCCTTCATCTGTTATTATGTTTAGCGTGGTAATAAACGTGAACAGCACGTTATATTAAGAGGAAGGAGTTTTTATCTCAATGGGAGAAAAAATCGTTAAAGAGAGGGACTATATGTTCGACACCTTCCGGGGCATTCTGATGCTCTCGATCCCAGTGTCGCACTTTACCAAGGCCTCTGCCAACTGGTATCAGGCACTGTACGAACCGGGCTTCGCCCACCTGTCCTTCTGCGGATTCATGTACATTACGATCAACGTATTCGTCATGCAGGCCTTCATGTTCCTGTCCGGATACTTTTCGAAGAAGCCTGACCGGGCGCGGGAGACGTCCTTCCGGGGCGTCCTGTGGCCCTATCTGGTCTTCACCACCATCACCATGGTGGCGGGCTACGGATTCGACGTGGGCATCGGCACGTGGTTCAGCTATCTGACGCCGCCCTTCGCCCTGTGGTTCCTGTTCGCCCTGTTCGTCTACCGCTTCACGCTGAAAGATGTGATCAAGTTCCAGTGGGCCCTGCCCATCAGCATCGTCATGATGTTCCTGGCGGGCATGCTGCCCTTCGGCGAATACCTGGCCCTCGGCCGGATGTTTTCCTACTATCCGTTTTTCCTGATCGGCTACTACTGCTCCAAGGAGACCCTGGACAAGGTCAGAACGCTGAAGCAGAAGCCTGTGGTCCTGGCGGTTCTGGCCGCCGTTCTGGTGGGCATCTCCATCTGGCTGGTCTTCTACGGACCGCGGCTGTCCTGGTTCCTGCTGAAGGATAACGCGGCGGCGCTGAACGTTCCCCTGTGGGAAGATTTCGTCTGCCGTGCTCTGGTCTTCGCGCTGGCCTGCGGCTGGATCGTCCTCATGGTCAATATCCTGCCCTCCACGCGGAACTTCCTCTGCTATGTGGGCACCAACACCATGCCGATCTACATCTTCCATCTCGGACTGCGGCACATCATCAAGATCAAAGGCCTGTATCTGGGCGCTATCTCCGCGCTGATCGTGGCCTGGTTCGCCCTGATCTCTCTGGTGCACAAGAAGCACAACAACTGGGCGATCTCCATTATCGTTACCGTGCTGTCCATTGCCGGCGTCATCTACCTGTGGAACTGCGGCATACTGGATCCGCTGGTGGGCAAGTGCCCGAAGAATCTGGCGATCTTCTATCCCATGGTCTACGGCAGCGCGCTGCTGACCGGCATTTCCCTGTGCGCTCCCTTCTGGGTCAAGCTCTACGACATCCTGACCGAAGGCTTCCCGCGGATCCCCGCCATGGTCAAGTGGCTGCAGGATTTCGGTAAGCCAAAGGCAGATCCGGAAGACCCCGAAGGCAACGCGGAAAACTATCAGAAGCACTGATCCCGCATCAGCGGTCGTAAACCTTTTGAATGAAAGAAAGGAGAAATACTATGTTCTTCCTGAGCCCGAAAAAAGATATCAACCACGGTCTGAAGGAGTACCGGAACACACCGAACGCCGTTCTCGTCGATGTTCGCACAAAAGGCGAATGCCAGAAAGGCGTAGTTCCCGGCAGCATCAACATTCCCCTGAACAAGTTGAAGACTGCCAAAGCCCTCATTCCCGACTCCAACACGCCCATCTTCGTCTACTGCCTCAACGGCGGCAGGGCTGACCGGGCGGTGAAACGTCTGCGGCGCATGGGTTACCACAACGCC
>CACXCQ010000113.1 GCA_902766185.1 uncultured Eubacteriales bacterium | reverse complement strand
TGATGCCGCCGTACTCCTGATTGGTTCCCGGCAGGAATCCCGGAACGTCCTCGATGGTCAGCAGCGGGATGTTGAACGCGTCGCAGCGGCGGATGAATCTGGCCGCCTTATCGGAAGCGTTGATGTCCAGGCATCCTGCTCCCACTGCCGGCTGGTTGGCGATGACGCCTACCGTGGAGCCGCCCATGCGGATGAAGCAGGTGACGATGTTCTTGGCATACATGGGCATCACGTCGAAGATCTTGCCTTCGTCGGCCAGTCCTCTGATGATGTCATACATGTCGTATGCTTTGTTCGGGTTGTCCGGAATGATCTCATTGAATTCCGGGATCAGGCGGTTCACGTCATCGTTGCAGGCGTAAACCGGCGCCGTCTCCTTATTGTTGGACGGCAGATAGGTCAGCAGCTCTCTGACCTGCATCAGCGTATCTCTGTCATCGCTTCCCATGAAGTGGGCTACGCCGCTGATGGTGTTGTGTGTCCGGGCTCCGCCGAGCTGCTCCGAGGTGACCTCTTCACCGGTAACTGTCCGGATGACGTCCGGGCCGGTGATGAACATCTGGGATGTCTGGTCCACCATGAAGATGAAGTCGGTGATCGCCGGGGAGTATACCGCGCCGCCTGCGCAGGGTCCCATGATCACGGAGATCTGCGGAATGACACCGGAGGAAATCGTATTGTTATGGAAGATCTTAGCGAATCCGGACAGCGCAGCTACGCCCTCCTCGACTCTGGCACCGCCGGAGTCCTGCAGGCCGATGATGGGTGCGCCCATCTTCAGCGCCATGCCCTGGACCTTGACGATCTTCTCTGCATGATACTCGCCCAGAGATCCACCGCTAACGGTAAAGTCCTGTGCGAAAGCGAACACCAGACGTCCGTCGATCTGTCCGTATCCGGTGACGACGCCGTCCGAAGGCAGCTCCTTCTCACCCATGCCATAGAACTTACATCTGTGCGTTACGAAGGTGTCGATCTCGACGAAACTATCCTTATCAAAAAGGATGTCCAGCCGCTCTCTCGCCGTCAGCTTGCCCTTGGCATGCTGTGCTTCAATTCTTTTCTCCCCGCCGCCGAGCAGATTCTTTTTCTTTCGTTCGCGGAGATCTTCAAGCTTGTTCATGTAAGATTCCTCCTATAAAAGTATTTTGGATAAATATGTACTGTATTCAATGTTCCGAGAACACACCATCTTTAATATAGTACACGGTTTTTTGTTTTGCAACGGGTTTTTGTGTGTATACATAATTCAACTGTTTTCGGAGTTTTCAGAGTTATCAGTAACCTTGGCGAGGGCCCCATTTTCTTTGGAAATCACACCCCTGTCCGCTCCCGCAAAAGCTACCCGGATGTGTCACTCTGCGATGTGTTATTCGTTATTTCGGGTTCGTCAAAGAGATGAAATAATGAATTCCCCTTCGAAGATCGGTGCTAACCCGGCGCCACGTCCAGTCAGTGGTGAAAATTCTTCTCCGACCTTCCTGACAATAAACATCCGAAGGAAATGTCGAGATTCCAGCGCTTTAGCATCAAGGTGGTCTCGACTTTTTCACCCGCAAAGGCTGGTCAGTCCGGTGCAGTCGAGATTTACTCCAATCCAGCGTTCCATTATCTCGACCCGGTCTTCGCACAGAGGCTGTTTTTTGTCAGATCTGGAAGAAAAGTCGCTATTCCAATTCTCCAGAACAGCTGTTATCTCGACATTTCCTTCGTTTTTCGTCAGGTCCGGAAGAACAGTCGTTATCCCAATGCGCCGGAACAGCCGAGATCTCGATATTTTCTTCGTGGATCGTTCCGGGCTGGTGAGCAGTTGCAGTTTCCTCTTTGATATTTAAAATTCCGCAAATCGCGCTGACCGGACGGTCTGCCCAATAAGCAAAAAATCAAACGTGGAGAGACTTACTTATCCACAGCCTCTCCACGCAGTAATTTTAAACGTATTTACATCATCGTCAGTCCGGGGCGTTACCCTCCAGCATCCAGCGGAAATCGTACCCCTCCAGGTGGATCTTGAGGCTGGTCTCGCCTTCCGGCGCGGCAAACCCGGTTCCGGAGAGCAGCTCGGTCCACTGGGAACCCTGCAGCTCCACATCCGCAGCCGTTTCGGAGAAGTTAAACAGACCCACGAATCTCTCCCCTTCATACTCTCTGAGAATGCCCATTACCCGGTCGTCCCCGGTGTAGTAAACATAGACGGATGCTTCCGGGCGGAAGACGTCGAAGGAGCTCCGGATGAAATGCATGTGCATGAGCCCGTCGAAAAGGATCTGCTGCACCGTGCCCTGCTCCAGCCTTTGCCCGGCAAGATCGAAGTCGAACTTGCCCCGGTGTACGTACCGGCTGTCGGACCAGTGGCTGGGATCCTGATGGTAGCTGTAATCGTTCAGCTGGCCCACTTCATCGCCGCTGTAGATCACGGGGATACCGGTCTGCGAGAACATCCATGCGTGGAGCATGAGATCGCAGGTGATCCCCCGGCGCAGCAGCGTATCATCTCCTGTCCTCTCCAGTTCCTCGAGGCCGGCTTCGATTCCGGTCAGGGATGCCGTCGTCCCGCAAAGCCTGGCGTCTCCCAGTTCCGCGGCGTCGTTATAGGTCTCCCCTCTGGACCAGCTGCCTTCCCACTTGCCGGTGAACCAGTCGTTGAGGTATCTCTTGTGATCCACCTCCCGTATGCCGAACTGGCCGAGGAACGGGAAATCCAGTCCCCACCCGATGTCGTCGTGGCAGCGCAGGTAGTTCTGGAAGAAGCAGTTGCCCGGCAGCCTGCAGACCTGCTCCATCTGATGCCGCAGCAGGCGAGCGTCCCTGGTGGCGAGGGTGTGCCAGGTCGTGCACATGGTGGTAACGTTGTAGAGCATGTCGCATTCCGGCCTGTGCGGGGTACCGAAATACGGGGCGACCTCTCTGGGTTCCATGACCACCTCGCCCAGCAGGACCACCCCCGGACAGACGATCTGGCAGGCCAGCTTCATCATCCGGATGAGGGTATGCACCTGGGGCAGATTGCGGCAGGTGGTCCACAGCTCTTTCCAGATATATGGAATGGCATCCAGACGGATCACATCCATGCCCCGGTTAGCCAGAAAGAGCAGGTTGTCCGTCATGTCGTTGAACACCATAGGATTGGCGTAATTCAGATCCCACTGGTACTGATAAAAGGAAGTCATGACGACTTTCTTCATGTCATCGAGCCAGGTGAAGTTTCCCGGCGCCGTGGTGGGAAAGACCTGGGGTACCGTCTGTTCATAGAGATTGGGGATCTCCCAGTTGTCGTAGAAGAAATACCGGCTCATGGCGATGGGGTCTCCGGTCCGGGCGGCCTTCGCCCAGGCGTGGTCTTCGCTGGTATGGTTCAGGACGAAGTCCAGGCAAAGGCTGATCCCCCTCTCGTGACAGGCGTCGGCCAGCTCCTCCAGATCCTCCATGGTGCCCAGCTTCGGACGCACCTTGCGAAAATCCGACACCGCGTATCCGCCGTCGCTCTTCCCCTGTGGCGAGTCCAGCAGCGGCATCAGGTGCAGATAATTCACGCCGCATTCCGTGAGGTAGGGCAGGCGCTCCTGCACCGCCTTCAGGTTCCCGCCGAAGTTCTGGACGTAGAGCATCATGCCCAAAAGCTGGTTAGACTGATACCAGTCCCCTTCCTGCTCGCGGGCCTCGTCCAGCCTGCGCAGGGATTCCTTTCGCTCGGAACGGTTTCTTTCCAGCATTTGCAGGAAATAGTTCCAGGCATTTCTGTCATGGTAAAGGTCCATGTAGAGCTCTTCCAGCTCTTTCTTCCATTCGTTCAGATGATCTTTATTTCCCATAAGATCCTCCGTCAATCTCAAACACGCAGTGCTCGTAGGCGTTTATGATCGTGGTGCCGTTCCACTCGGTCTTCTGCGGAATGCGCACCCCGTAGTTCTTGTGGATGTGTCCGTGCACCATGTAGGCCGGATGCCAGCGGTCCAAAAGCCAGCGAAAGCTCTCGAAGCCCCGGTGGCTGATGGATTCAAAATCTCCCAGCCCTCTGGCGGGGGCGTGGGTCATGAGGATGTCCAGCCCGCCGTTTTTGCGGATGGCCGGCAGCAGCCTGTGCATCCGCCTCTGCATCTGGCGCTCCGTGAACATGTTCTTCCCGTCGCTGTAGCGGAAGGATCCGCCGAGTCCCGCGATCCGCAGGCCTTCGTGGACGTAGACCCGGTCCTCCACGCAGATGCATCCGCCGGGAGGTTCCTCCAACAGCGGATCGTCGTGGTTGCCCCGGATGTAAAGGACGGGGCAGGAGGCCATGGTGGTCAGGAATTCCAGGTAGACCCGGGGAAGATCCCCGCAGGCCAGAATGAGGTCGAAGCCATCCAGGTTGCCCTCCCGGTAATCTTCGTAGAACTGCCTTGTCTCATCGTCCGCTACCGCCAGGATCCGCATGGATCGCCGGCTTTTCGGATCGTCGTCCGTTCTGCCTCCGCTCACTGCGCCAGTCACCGTACTGATCTTCGCGCCGATCTTCGCACCAGTCTCCACGAGACCGCCCGGGATCAGATGGCGGCTGTTTCTGACCACCGTCATCCCCCGGCTCACCGCCGTCTTCGTCAGTTCCGGCGCCTTTTGGACTGCCGTCTTCGTCAGTTCCGGCGCCTTTTGGACTGCCGTCTTCGTCAGTTCCGGCGCCTTCCGGACCGCCGTCTTCGTCAGCTCCGGCGCCCTCTGGACCGCGGCCTTCGTCAGTTCCGGCGCCTTTTGGACCGCCGCTTTCGTCAGTTCCGGCGCCTTCCGGACCGCGGCCTTCGTCAGTTCCGGCGCCTTCCGGACCGCCTCTTCTGTCGCGTCCGTTACACTGGCGCCGATGGTTCTCGCCGCCGCGGAGAGTTTTGCCCGGGGCTTCAGTCCCAGCGCCGGCCTGTTCTCGTCGATCGTGCGCCGGATCTCTCCCGCGCTCATCTGGCAGACCCGCCGGAAGGTATCCCGCGCAGCCGGGTCAGGTGCTTCTGCATCCCACGCCGCCGGGTCCACTTCAGGCCCCGCTTCAACTTCAGCTTCCGCCGCTGGCCCCGCTTCACGATCCGCTTCACCGTTCTCCGCGGCGTTCCCGCAAAGCTGCACGAACTTCAGCAGCGCGTCACAGACGCCGGGCAGACTTCCGTCCCCGCCCATAGCGGAGTACTCCCTGTGGAACC
>CACXCQ010000112.1 GCA_902766185.1 uncultured Eubacteriales bacterium | reverse complement strand
GCCGATCAGGTTCGGAATGAAGAATCCTGCCCGGAAGAAGTTCTGTCCCTTGATGCCGCTGGTGACCAGATAGGCCAGCGCGAATGCTACAGCGTTAACGAATATGACAGCGAATGCTGAGTAAATGATCGTTCTGCCCATGGAGCCCCAGAAGTAGGCGTCCTTAAAGGCGGAAACGTAGTTTGCCATTCCTACGAATGGTTTCTCAAGAGAAACACCGTCCCAGCTGGTGAAGGTCAGGTACAGACCGTATACAAACGGAATGACGATGACCATACAGAACAGGACGACGGCAGGGCCGGCAAACATCAGGAATTGTTTTGTCTTATAAGACATGGTGTTTCGTTCCATTTTTAATCCTCCTCCCTGCTTAGTTCTCGTGTGGTGTCAGCGTCTTGGTCTTCCAGTAAGTTTCCACATCCTTGGCGAATCCGGCGCGGTCGCTCTTGTCAGCCAGATACTTCTGGAACATGGCACCCAGGATCGCGTAGTGGTCGTCCGGCAGATAGTTGTAGTTGGGAACCAGAGCGCCCTTGTTGGCGTACTTCTGTACGGACTTGCCCAGCGGATCGCCGACCTTCTTATCGATGTTGGAGAATGCCGGAACCAGCGCGCAGTCATCGACCAGGAACGACTGACCGTCTTCTTCATAGACGAGCCAGTTCAGGAAATCCATGGCCTGCTTTTGCTGCTCTTCGGATGTGTTGTCGGAAGAGTCGATGAAGAAGTACTTGGAGCCTCCGCCGACCAGCATCTTGTTCATGCCGTCATCCAGATCCTGCGGTACCGGCATCAGGCCCATGTTCTCGGTGTAGTCATAGGCGCTGATCACGGACCAGTCCCAGTTGCCGCCGAACAGGAAGGCGATCTCGCCCTCGGCCAGCTTTTGCTCGGTAACTTCACGTTCCGCGGAGATGGCGCTCTCCTTCGAGTAGCTGTTGTCCTTCAGCACGTCAAAGGTATCCATCAGCGCGTTGTACTTCGGGTCATCGATCAGTTTGATGGAGCCGTCGGACAGACCTCTGACGAAAGCATCCGGGTCGTCCCTCTCCTCATAGACCTGGGCCAGATAGTGAGCGCCCAGAGACCAGTTCTCTTTCAGAACGCCGGTGGGGGACTCCATGCCGCCCTTCTTCAGCTCCTCGATCAGCGCGCAGAACGCGGTGTAGGTCGAGTAATCTTCCGGGTTGAATTTCTTCCCGGTGGTCTTTTCGATAGCGTCCTTGTTGTAGATGATTCCCCTCGCCTCGATACAGACCGGGAAACCATACACTTTGTCATCGATCGAGATCGCGTACTGGGTATCCTTCACCCAATCCTGATCGCTCAGATCGACTGCGTGCTCCTCAGCCAGGGAATACACGTCCTTCGCATCCACCATGGACAATGTGTACGGGTTGCCTGAAGCATACCTCGTCGCCAGATGCGCGGACACCGTATCGGAAGAGTAATAGACCTCCACCGGCACGCCTGTCTGCTCTGTATAGCGTTCCGCCATCTGCAGCATCTGATCCTGGATCTCCATCTTGGAGTTGAAAATCGTGATGCCGTTGCTGCTGCCCGTGCTGCCTTCATCCGAAGACTCACCGCAGGATGTCATTACGAACATCATGCCGGCAGCGATGATCAGGACCGCCATCAGAGCAATCGCTTGCTTGATACTTCCTTTCAATATGTCACCTCCTACAAAGCTCCGGCTTTACATATGTAAAACCGCTGTTTCTCGGTCACTCCCCTTAAGTAACCGGTTACTTAAGGCTCATTCTATCACCCGGCAGCATAGTGTGTCAACCGGCAATGCCGTTCCAATGCTGAAATTTCAATGATTTTAAGGCATTATTATTCTTCCCGGGAAATGGTTATACACGCCTGTGCGAAAAAATTTGAGTAACCGATTACTTAAAATGCTGTTCAACCCTTGTAAGTATTGACTCCCGGCGGTATAATCGTCATAAATCATCACCCAAAGGCAGGCCTGCCTTTGTATGCGAAGAAGCGCCCGGGAAAGGATATTAACGTGCCCAAGAAAACGACTTATCAGGACATCGCCAATTATACCGGTTTTTCAAAAACCACCATTTCACGCTATTTCAACCGGCCGGAGACGGTGACGGAGGAGAATCAGCAGAAGATCCGGCACGCGCTGGAGGTCCTGGACTATCAGGGCAACAAGGTGGCCCGGATCCTGGCCAGCGGCCGGACGGAATTCATCGGACTCATCGTTCCGAATCTGTATTTCAGTTTCTACGGGGAGATGATGGAGCGTTTCCTGAAGAGCTACGACCGCTATGGATATAAATTCATCGTATTCGGCGGCGGAAGCGAGGAGCTGGAGCGCCAGTACATCAACGAACTCCGTTCCTATCACGTGGAAGGGCTCATCGTTCTGAGCCATACCATCCCTTCCTTCGAGCTGGCTTCCTACGGAATCCCGCTGGTGGCCATCGAACGGGAAGATCTGTATATCAACAGCGTCAACACGGACAACCGGGCAGGCGGCGCCGCGGCGGCCCAGCTTTTGTGCGACTGCGACTGCGATGTGCTGATCCACATCAACAAAGGCGGAGACGATTTCCGCATACCTGCCCACGACCGGATCGAGGGCTTCCTGGATGTCTGCGAAGAGCGCCGGGTCCCTCACGAGATCCGTCTCTATGAGCCGGAGCACAGCTACGAGGACCTGGTCGAACAGATCACCCGTATTCTGGAAAGCATCATTGCTGACTGGCCGGGCAAACGCAAAGGCCTCTTCTGCAGCAGCGATACCATCGCCAACTCTGTGCTCAACGAACTCTTCCGGCGCTTCGGCCGTCTGCCGGATGATTTTCGCATCGTCGGATTCGACGGCTGCTCCATTTCCAGGCGGTCCGTCCTCCCCTTGAGCACCGTCGAGCAGCAGCTCGACCTTCTCGTGGAGGGCGCCATGGATCTGCTCATCGAACAGATCCGCCTGCACAAAGAAACCGGCAGTGATCTTCCTGCCGGCTCCGATTCTGTTT
>CACXCQ010000111.1 GCA_902766185.1 uncultured Eubacteriales bacterium | reverse complement strand
CGGCGTGAGCAGGCCTTCGGCCGAGACTTTCACGGTCTTCTTGTCGCTGCTCGCGTACTGCAAAGGCAGGCCGGTGTCCACCGTGGCCTTCAGGTTCTTGGTGGTGTTCAGCATCCCCACGGTGCAGGCGGACTTCACCTTCAGGTTCTGGTTCCCCTTGTTCACGATGACCGTGACCTGCGTCTCAGCAGCGTAGTATTTCTTCGTTTCCGCGGAGCGGATGGTGACCGTGGCTTCTCCCACGCCCTTCACCTTCGCCAGGCCTTTTTTATCCACGCGGACGATACCGGGATCGCTGCTGGAGTAGGTGATCTTCCCGACAGGTTTCGCGTTGGACTTCACATTGATCTTAAAATCCTTCGACGTATATTTCTTCACGTACTGTGTCTTCTTCGGGGTCAGGATCTGTTCCTTCTTCACCGTGATCTTCACGGTTGCCGCGGCAGCCGTGTATTTTTTGTTCGCTGCGACGGCGATGACGATCTTCGCTTTGCCCACGCCCTTGATCTTCACCTTTCCCTTGCGGCTGACCATAGCCACCTTCTTGTTGGAAGTCCGGTAGGTGAGCTTCTCGGTGGAATTCGTGGTCGCCTTCAATTTGAACGGCTTCTGGTCCGGCAGGACTTGATACGTTGTGGCCGGAACATGGATCTCCGCTTTTGTCTTCTTCGCGGCGAGTGACGCTCCGGAGTCCGTTCCCGCAAAAGCAGGAAAAGCCAGGCCTCCCAGCCCTGCCCACAGCACGGCGCAGACCGCAAAGATGAAAAATGATTTAAGGATACGTTTCATTAACCTACCTCCCAGATATTTCTACCCATCATAATAGTATCATAGGAGATGCGGGAAACTCAAGTGTTTTGGGGCATCTGCTTCTTGCTAATGGCACGGCCGGATGATAGAATGAAACAATAGGAAAGCCATCGCACAACACACAGAAGGAAGACTGACTGTGGCATATCTGTTTCTTTATCTGGCAGTAACGGTTGCCGGATATTTTATCGGCGCGAAACTGAAGAAACGCGGTATCCGTCTGTCCTGGGTCGGCCGGGTGCAGACGCTGATGATCGTCACGCTGGTCTTTCTGATGGGGAGCCGCATTGGCGCCAATGAGGAGATCGTAGCCTCGCTGGATACCATCGGACTGATCTCACTGGCCTATACGGCCATCATTTTCGTGTTCACCTGCCTGGCCTTTACCATCGCCAGGCGCCTGCTGGGATTCGACCGGTACGGAGTCCGGCACGGGAAAAGAGAAGTGGAGGAAGCCGCCCCGGACGCGGAGGAAGCCGGCGCGGCGCCGCACAAGGTGAACAGCCTGACGCTGCTCATCGTGGTCTTCGTGTCCATCGGGATCGCGGCGGGATATTTCTTCCTGCCGGAGAGCTTCATGGCTCTGACCGGAACGCTTCTGACCATCAGCCTCTGCCTGCTTCTGGTGTCCATCGGCATAGACATCGGAACGGAGGGGACTCTGGCGAAGAACTTCCGCAGCGCCGGCTGGCGGGTGCTGGTATTTCCCTTCGTGAACATCGTGGGCATGATCGCGGGCTCCGTGGTCGCTGCCCTGGTGCTGCCCATCGGGGTACAGGACAGCCTTTGCGTGGGATCCGGCTTCGCATGGTATTCCCTGGCTCCGGTCATGCTGGCGGAATACTCCACCAGGATCAGCGCCATTTCCTTCATGCACAATGTCTTCCGGGAGATCTTCGGCATCCTGCTGGTGCCGACGGTAGCCAAAAGACTCGGGTATATCGAGTGCTACTGCCTGCCCGGATCCACCTCCATGGACGTGGCCCTGCCGGTGATCGAGCGGGCGACCAGCAGCGATGTGGCGGTGTATTCCTTTATCAACGGAGCGACCGTGTCGGCGTCGGTGCCGGTGCTGGTCAGCATTTTCATGAGTCTGTAACGAGGCACGGACCTGCCTTTGCAGAATAGAACGAATCAATCGAAAGGACGAGAGCAAGATGAGCGAGACCAAAGTATTTAAGGGAAGCAGCGGGTATGTGGTGACGCCGGAGCTGATGGACGCCGTGAACGTGTCCATCGCCCTGAAGAAGCCTCTGCTGATCAAGGGAGAACCAGGAACGGGGAAGACCATGCTGGCGGAAGCCATCGCGGAATCCCTGGATATGCCCCTGATCACCTGGAGCATCAAATCCACCACCAAAGCCCAGGACGGCCTGTATCTCTACGATACGGTACAGCGGCTCTACGACAGCCAGTTCGGCGAGGGAGACGTCAGCGACATCGCCCAGTATATCCGGCTGGGCAAGCTGGGAGAGGCGTTCACCTCGGAAGAGCAGGCGGTGCTGCTCATCGACGAGATCGATAAAGCGGACCTGGAATTCCCCAACGACCTGCTGTGGGAGCTGGACAAGATGGAATTCTACATCAACGAGACGAAGGAGACCATAACGGCGAAGCACCGGCCCATCGTGATCATCACCTCCAACGCCGAGAAGGAGCTGCCGGACGCTTTCCTGCGGCGGTGCATCTTCCATTATATCGCCTTCCCGGATGAGGAGAAGATGCGGGAGATCATCCAGGTGCATTACGGGGACATCGAGCAAAAGCTGGTGGACAACTCCATCGAGGCCTTCTACGAGATCAGGAAGATGAACGATCTGCAGAAGAAGCCCAGCACCTCGGAGCTTCTGGACTGGATCCAGGCTCTGATGGTAAGCGGCGTCAGCGTGGAGGATCTGTCGGACCGGATGCCTTTTGTCGGGGTCCTGCTGAAGAAAAACGAGGACATCGAGATCATGCACGACATCAAGGAGAAGGGATATTCTCTGCGGAGGTGGTAGATGTTTCTTGAGTTTTTTACATTGCTGAGGACCCGGGGGCTGCCGGTGACCCTGAACGAGTGGATGCTCCTGATGGAGGCGATGGATGCGGGGCTCGCGGGCAATTCCCTGACGAAGTTCTATCATCTGTGCCGCAGCATCCTCATCAAGACGGAGGCGGATTTCGACAAGTTCGACCAGGTGTTCATGGAGTATTTCGGCGGCATCGAGACGCCGGAGCAGCTGCCCCAGGAGTTCTGGGACTGGCTGGAGCACGGCGAACGTGAGCGGGCTCTGGACGACCACGGGGACCGGGAGCTTTTCGCCAGAGAGCTGGAAGAGCTGCTGAAGATGTTCGAGGAGCGCATCAAGGAGCAGAAGGAGGAGCACCACGGGGGAAACTACTGGATCGGCACCGGCGGCACATCGACCATGGGCCGGGGCGGATACAATCCCACCGGCATCCGCGTGGGCGGCAAAAGCAGGCATCGCACGGCGCTGCAGGTGGCCGGGGAGCGTAACTTCCGGGATTTCCGGGAGGACACCATCCTGGGGATCCGGCAGTTTCAGATGGCCTTCCGCAAACTGCGCCAGTTCTCCACCAGAGTGGACGGCGTCGAAAAGGAACTGGATCTGGACAAGACCGTGGATGAGACATGCGAGAACGCGGGGATGCTCTCGCTGGCCTACGAGCGGCCCCGGAAGAACACGGTGAAGGTGCTTCTGCTCATCGATTCCGAGGGTTCCATGCTGCCCTACAGCCGCCTTTGCAACCGGCTGTTCCAGGCGGTGAGCAAGTCCAACCATTTCAAGGACCTGAAGATATACTATTTTCACAACGCGATATACGATCAGCTGTACACCACGCCCCACTGTAAGCTGCGGGATTCCGTGGAGACCACCTGGGTGTTCCACAAGCTGGACAGCGAGTACAAGGTGATCTTCGTGGGGGATGCCTGCATGGCTCCGTCGGAGCTGCACCGTCCCGGGGGAAACGCCATCATCGGCATCTACAACCGGGAGACGGGAATGGAGTGGTTCAACAAGTTTAAGAAGCGCTTCAAGAAGCTGATCTGGCTGAACCCCATCGAGGAGAAATCCTGGGAGTACACCTATGGGGCTGCCACGATAGCAGACATACGGAGCATATTCCCCATGTACGAGCTGACCCTCTCCGGACTTGAGGCGGGTCTGCGAAGACTGATGGTCAGATAGCGGATCTGTGGTATAATGGAGTTGCCACAGTAGAAAGGAAGATAATATGAAACGAGTATTGACTTATGGAACGTATGACCTGCTGCACTACGGTCACATCCGTCTGCTGAAGCGGGCAAAGGCGCTGGGAGATTATCTCATCGTCGCCATCTCCACCGACGAGTTCAACGCCGGCAAGGGCAAGAAGGCGTATCACAACTACGAGACCCGCAAGGAAATGCTGGAAGCCGTGCGGTACGTGGATCTGGTCATTCCGGAGGAGACCTGGGAGCAGAAGATCGACGACGTGAAGAAGTACGATGTCGACATCGTGGTCATGGGCGGCGACTGGAAAGGCAGTGACCGCTTCGAGTATCTGCGCGATTACTGCGAACTGGTCTATCTGGACAGGACCGAGGGCGTATCCACCACCCAGATCAAAGAGGAGCTCAACCTCAAGGAGCCTCCCGGGGAGCCCGAACCGGAGAAGTAGGGACGGCTGAAAAAGAACGGATGAACGCAAAAAAAGAACAAGACCAGAAATACGAACAAAAAAGCAAACATGTGTTTGCTTTTTTGTTCGTATTGTGATAGAATGCAACCGAGAGAGTATAAGAGGCAGTGGCAGGCCATAATATCGGTTGCGATTACGCGGCATTGCGAAAGGAGATCACGAAGATGCTGAAGGAACGGGAGCAGAAGATACTTGATTTCATGAAACAGGAGATCCAGCAGAAGGGGTATCCGCCCACGGTGCGGGAGATCTGCACGGCTCTGGGAATCAAGTCCACATCAACTGTACACAAGGATATCGCCAGCCTGGAAAAGCAGGGCTATCTCCGCAAGGACCCGGCTAAGCCCAGAGCGCTGATGATCGTGGATCCGCAGACCGGAGAGCAGGTGTCTCTGCGTTCGCAGACCCAGGACGCGGGCACGAGCGCAGATCATGCGGCCGCTGACCAGTTCGAACACCGGGAGGAACTGGAGCGCGCGGATATCGTCGACATTCCCGTTGTCGGCCGAATCGCTGCCGGAACGCCCATTCTGGCGGAGCAGAACGTGGAAGACAGCTTCCCGGTCCCGGCCCGCTTCGTCAACGGCGGAAACAACTTCATGCTCACCGTCAGGGGAGAGAGCATGATCGAGGCCGGCATCATGGACGGCGACTACATCCTGGTAGAGCAGCAGCAGACAGCCAGAAACGGCGAGATCGTCGTGGCCATGGTGGATGGCTTTGAGAGCGAAGCCACCGTCAAGACCTTCTATAACGAAGGCGACCACATCAGGCTGCAGCCGGAGAACTCCTCCATGAGCCCCATCATCGTCAAGGACGCCCGGATCCTGGGCAAAGTCAAAGGCGT
>CACXCQ010000110.1 GCA_902766185.1 uncultured Eubacteriales bacterium | reverse complement strand
GAGTTTTACCTGAACACGGAGGTCACCGGGATCCGGACAGAGGTAACAGAAGCAACAGAGACAATGGACGAAAAGGAGCCGGCCGGTGCCCGGTTCGTCATTGAGACGGCAGGAGCACCGAAGGCGCCGGGAGCGCCGGAGACTGTGGGAATGGAATTCCGCTGCCGGTATCTGATCAACTGCGCGGGCCTGCAGGCGGACCGGATCGCGGCCATGGCCGGGGCGGACCGCTACCGGATCTATCCCTGCCGGGGAGAATATTTCGTTCTGGACAAGCAGGAACTGGCTATGCCCCTCTATCCCGTTCCCCGCAAAGGTGCCGGAGGGCTCGGCGTGCATCTGACGCCCACCATCGAAGGCAATGTTCTCATCGGACCCAGCGCGGAGTATCTGGATGACGGCCCGGATGCCGGTATTGCTGACGGCCCGGATGACGGTATTGCTGACGGCCCGGATGCCGGCGATGCGGGGCAGGCCGCACCCGATGGCGCCCGGGAGGACTACGCCTGCACCCGGGAAGTGATGGATGAGCTGATGCGGCAGGCCGGCCAGCTTTTGGGGCTGGAAGGGAACGGAAAGGACGCGGGGCGGGATGCGCGCGATGCGGTCCGGGCCCGGCTTCGTCCCATCGGAAACTACAGCGGCGTCCGGCCGAAGCTGACGCCTCCGGGAGAGGGCGGCTACCATGACTTCGTGATCCGGGCGGAGGAGGATGTTCCGGGGCTGATCGATCTGGTGGGCATCGAGTCTCCAGGGCTTACGGCTTCGGTACCCATCGCCCGGAGGATCTGCCGGATGATCGGGGAGATGGAGGCGGGCGGCTGTGCGGAAGGAACGGAAGACGAAGGCGCAGGGCGTGTGCGCGGCCTTAATGAGCGGGAAGATTTCTGCGGAAGGCGCCGAGGGATCCTGCGATTCCGCGAGCAGAGTCCGGAGGAGCAGGCGAAACTGATCGCCGCAGATCCGGATTACGGCGAGATCATCTGCCGTTGCCAGAGAATCACGAAGCGGGAGATCCGGGAAGCCATCGAGAACCCCCTGGGCGCCCGCAGCGTATCCGCCATCAAGTACCGGGCGTGGGCGACCACTGGCCGGTGCAACGGCGGCTACTGCCTGCCCCGCATCGCGCAGATGCTGGCGGAGGAATACGGCGTGGATCCGGAGGAGATCCGGTATCGCGATCCGGGAAGCGAACTGTTTGCCGGAAGGGTGAAGTGAGAAACGAGCGATGAAGCAAAACCAAAACGCGACAATGGAATACGATGTGGTGGTCATCGGGGCCGGTCCCGGAGGATTGTCCGCGGCAGCCGCGGCGGCGGAGAAGCTGTCGGCAGTGATCGAAGGCGCAGCGGAGAAGCGGTCGGAAACCGGCGCGCAGGAAACCGGCGCGCCGGGGCAGTCTTCAGCGGCCCGGGTGGCGGTGCTGGAACGGGAGGAGATCCCCGGGGGGATCCTGAACCAGTGCGTCCACGATGGGTTCGGCATCGTGCGCTACGGCGCGCAGCTGTCCGGACCGGAGTATGCCGGGATCGAGATCCAAAAGACCTTCGAAGCCGGGGTGGAGATCCGAACGGGATGCATGGTCACGGAGATCCGGCGCATCGATGCGGACTCCAAAGGAGCCGCGGAACCTGAAGGAGCCGCGGAACCGGGAGGCGCTTCCTTCCGGTTGACTGCCGTGAGCCGGGAGGGACTGGCGGATATCCAGGCAGGTGCCATCGTGCTGGCCACGGGCTGCCGGGAGCGGACCCGGGGAATGCTTTCCATTCCGGGGACCCGGCCGGCGGGGATATACACCGCAGGAGTTGCCCAGAACCTGATCAACCGGAAGAACCTGATGGTGGGCCGGCGGGTCGTGATCCTGGGTTCCGGGGACATCGGCCTGATCATGGCCAGGCGGCTGACCCTGGAGGGGGCGGAAGTGATCTGCGTGGCGGAGGTCATGCAGCAGCCGTCGGGCCTTGCGCGCAACGTCCGGCAGTGTCTGTTCGACTACGACATTCCCCTCCATCTTCGGACAACGGTCTCCAACATCTACGGCAAAGGCAGGCTGGAGGCGGTGGAACTTTCCGCGGTGGATGAACAGCTGCAGCCCATCCCCGGCACCCAGCGCAGGGTCGACTGCGACACATTGATCCTGTCCGTGGGACTGATCCCGGAAAACGAAGTGGCAAAGACCGCGCAGATCGCACTGGATCCTGTGACCAACGGGACCATGACGGATCAATATCTGCAGACCAGCGTGCCGGGCATCTTTGCCTGCGGCAACTGCAGGGCGGTGATGGACCTGGCGGATTTTGTGTCCGAACAGGCAGAGACGGCGGGGAAAAACGCCGCAGCGTACGCGCAGCGGCAGCGCGCGGGTGGTTCCGCATCCAGGCAGGCAGAGGCCGACTTGATAAAATGGGAAAAGAATCCTCACAACGCCGCCCGCAAAGGCATGCCGGAGGAGGGAAGCGTGACCTGCACCCTTTGCCCGAAGGGCTGCCAGGTGAAGGTCGTACCGGGTTGCCAGGGGAAGGGCATACCGGGTTGCCAGGGGAAGGGCATGGCGGCGGCGAGCGGCCAGACCCCTGACGCAGCGGACCACGGAATGATCACCACGGGCAACGGATGCCCCAGAGGTGCAGCCTTTGCGATCCAGGAGATGACTGATCCCCGGCGGATCCTGACGACCACGATCCGGGTCCGGAGGCCGGGAAAAAGCG
Organism: uncultured Eubacteriales bacterium; assembly: GCA_902766185.1. GTDB lineage: Bacteria > Bacillota > Clostridia > Peptostreptococcales > Anaerovoracaceae > Lentihominibacter. Next base: position 4,164 of record CACXCQ010000110.1, on the reverse strand, counting down.
ATCTGCTTCTTCCGGTCCGCAGCGACCGCCCTGTTGCGCTGTCTGAACTGCGGGGACTGGCGGAGGAGGTACGGCAGAAGGTGATCGCGCTGAGCGACGGGGAAGGCATCGAAGCCGGCGACGTTTTGATGCGGTGTCCGGGAAGAGTCCGGGCGGACATCATTGCCGAGAAGGGAATCGAAGCGTAACCGCGCGCTGCACCATGATTAATTCCGAATCCTTTCATTTCATGTTGCGCGCAAGGGTCAAATCCTGTACAATACACGTGTTGCGCCCTATTGAGAATGGTGCGGCGCACAGGAATTATCATCTTATTTGAAGGAGTGTTTTAAAAATGGAAAGAGAACATTTAGGAAGCCGGTTGGGATTCATCCTGCTGAGTGCGGGCTGCGCCATCGGCTGCGGAAACGTCTGGAAGTTTCCCTGGATGTGCGGCCAGAACGGAGGCGGCGGATTCCTGCTGATCTACCTGATCTGTCTGCTGATCCTCGGCCTTCCGGTCATGATCATGGAGTTTTCCGTAGGCCGTGCGGCACAGGCCAGTATCGTCCGGATGTATCAGAGACTGGAAAAGCCTAAGCAGAAATGGCATATCCACGGATACTTTGCCCTGCTGGGAAACATCGCGCTGATGGCCTTCTACACGGTGGTCACCGGCTGGATGATCTACTACTTCGTCAGCTTTGCCACAGGCAATTCCGCGGATCTGGGTTTCGTGGGCATGATCACCAATCCGGGGGTCAACGTCGGATACCTTGCCGTCGCAGTCTTCTTGGGATTCTTCATCCTGAGCTTCAATCTGCAGGGCGGTCTTGAGCGGGCCACCAAGTTCATGATGATCGTTCTGATCATCCTGATGATCATTCTGGCCATCCGCAGCGTTACCCTTCCAAAGGCAGGTGAGGGCCTCGCGTTCTACCTGGTTCCGGATTTCTCCAAGATCACCGGAAGCGTTGTGGTAGCAGCGATGAATCAGGCGTTCTTCACCCTGTCCCTGGGTATCGGTTCCATGGCTATCTTCGGCAGCTACATCGGCAAGGAGCGCAGCCTGATGGGCGAGTCAGTCAACGTTATCCTGCTCGACCTCTTCGTCGCGCTGGTCGCGGGACTGATCATCTTCCCGGCATGCTTCACCTACGATCTGGAAGTCGGTGCCGGTCCGTCCCTGCTGTTCGACACCATGGCTACTGTATTCGTCAACATGGCCGGCGGTCGTTTCTGGGGAGCGCTGTTCTTCCTGTTCATGACCTTTGCGGCCCTGTCCACAGAGCTGGCGGTCTTCGAGAACATCCTGGCAGCCATCCGCGAAATGACCGGATGGTCCCGCCGCAAAGGCTGTCTGGTCTGCGGTATCGGCATCTTCTGTGTATCGCTGACCACAGCGCTGGGCTACAGCGTCTGGACGTTCCAGCCCTTCGCGGAAGGAACCGCATGGCTCGACTTCTGGGATTTCATCGTCAGCACCAACCTGCTGCCCCTGGGCGCTCTCATCTTCACCCTGTTCTGCTGCTATGACAAGTTCGGCTGGGGATGGGACAACTTCCTGGCTGAGGCAAATGCAGGCAAGGGCATGAAGGTCCAGCAGTGGATGAAGCCCGTGTTCAAGTATGTGGTACCGGCGGCGATCATCGTCATCTACCTCATCGGCATCACCGGATTCCAGTGGAGCTAAGCAAAACCAGTACAAACACGAAGAAAAAAGAGCTGTTGCGACAGCTCTTTTTTTTATCCGCGAGTGCTATAGGTCACGATTCCAGGAATCCGTAGGTAACTGTGACCCATGGATTCGGGAAATCGTGACCTACACAACTCGAACTTTTCTTCATGCTATAGGTACCGATTCCAGGAATCCATAGGTAACTGTGACCCATGGATTCTGCGATTCGTGCCCCATATGATCATATGAAGCACCGTTAATTCCATCAGCGGAAGCTGAGCAGATCCTCCACGGGTTTGCGCTTCGGAGCATCCGGGCTTACGGCCGGGTAACCCAGGGCGATGAGGGCGGAGACGATCTGGCCTTCCGGAACGTCCAGGACCTGACCAGCTTTTGCTTCGTCGAAGACGCCCATGATAACGGTGCCGAGGCCTGCATCGTGAGCGGCCAGGCAGAAGGTCTGGGCGCAGATGCCCGCGTCGTAGACCTCCCAGCGGTCTTCTTTGCTGGTGGAATAACTGCCGTCTCTCTCGAAGCCTGCGCGGCCGTGGACGATGGTGGTGACGATGAGCACCGGCGCGCTGTTGATGATGTTGGTGTTGCCAGCGTACCCCAGCACGCATTCCTCGGCGACCTTCGCCTTCAGCTGGGGATCGGTGACGGCGATGTAACGGGTGGTCTGGGTGTTCTTCCAGGTGGGGGCGTAGGACGCGGTCTCCACCAGGGAGGCGATCAGCTCACGGTCCACCGGCCGGTCTTCGAATTTACGGATGCTTCTTCTCGTTTTGATGCAATCGATTGCGTTCATGAATAATCCTCCAGATGTTCTGGCCGGCAGGGCGCCGGCATTGAAGTCAAACAATATGGAGTATTCTACTATATCAGCCGACACTTGTCCACCGCCGGGGCCAGCGGTGGTGGATCCCAGGGATCGCAGGGTCATCATTTATGGGTTCGATGATGGGGACAGCATCAGTCTCTATTCCTTTCAGGATCAGATCCCGGTAGGTATTTTCGGCAGAGAACTGTGTATTGATTTCAGCGAGATCAATGATTACCTGAACGAGTTGCTGGGAGAGGACTGGGGCAGGGAGAACGGATGAACAGATGATCTATGAAATACCTTGTGAGAAATGATATTTCCTCTTGCACTGACCTGCCTTTGTGTGATATATTATACAGGCTGTGACAGACAGCAAGGTTATTTTGATGCGCAGCGGCAAATGCCCTGAGCGAGGAAAGAGGTGAAAAGCATGAAACAAGGAATCCATCCTGAGTTCAAGGAATGTAAAGTTACTTGCGCATGCGGCAATACGTTCATGACAAAGTCCACCGAGGAAGAAATCAGAACTGACATTTGCTCCGCTTGCCATCCGTTCTTTACTGGACAGCAGAAGTTCACTCAGCGCGGCGGTCGTGTTGAGAAGTTCAAGAACAAGTACGGTCTGTAAGAACAACAGTGACGAAAGACAGCAGGCGCTCGGATTATCCGGGCGCTTTTGTTATGCGCTTGCCGGGCTCACTTTTCGCCGGATTGCTCTTCAAATCCCGCGGACAATACTGTATAATGTTACCAGTAATGCGATGAATACAGGTTCAGGAGGGAAAGAATGGCTGATATTCAGGAACTTCAGGAAAAATATAAGACCAGATACAAGGGGCGCAAAGGCAGGAAACAGCTGAAGGCTCTCCTCGACGAAATCGATCACGTCTACGGGGAGACCGGCAATCTGTACCGGGACTATGAGGAGATGCAGCTGCTGGAGAGCATGCTTCCTGACCCGGTGGTCAAGCTGTACTTCGCGAAGTACTTCCGGGATCTGAACGCCATGTGGAGCGGCGTGGAAACCTACGGGTTTCTGCGGCTCTGCGGGAAATGGATCCGGACAAACGGAGTTCAGGAGCTGACCCAGCCGGACGTGGACCAGATGCTGGAAAGCCTGCTGCCTTCCCAGGAGTGGAACCAGCTGGTACAGCCATCGGCCCAGGAGGAAAAATAGCATGGAATTCACATTGACATTAGATAAAAAGGTCCAGGCGAGGATCGATGCAGGTCGGTGCGTCAACTGCAGAGAATGCAGCAAGATCTGTCCCACCGGCTCCATCAGCGAATACCAGAAGAGAGTCTCCGGTATCTTTTCCAGCGGCGGCCGCACAGAGGTGACGGACAGCTGCAGCACGGGATGCCCCATGGGAGTCATCCCCCAGACGGTGGCGGCGCTGGTCAGGGAAGGGACCTATGACAAGGCTTACCGGCACATCATCGAGCAGAACCCGCTGGCTTGGGTCTGCGCGGAGGTCTGCAGTTACCCATGCCACGAGTCCTGCAAGCTGCGGAACATCGGCAGAGACCCGCTGGACATGAGGATCCTGGAACGGGATGTGGTGCGCCGGGGAACGCAGCCGGACTACGACTTCACCAAGCCGGCCTACGACCGGATCGCGGTGATCGGCGGAGGCCCCGCGGGGATCATGGCAGCCTTTGAGCTGCGAAAAGCCGGATACCG
>CACXCQ010000109.1 GCA_902766185.1 uncultured Eubacteriales bacterium | reverse complement strand
GCCAGGTGATGTTTTCATCGATATCTGCTGCTTTTATTCTGCTCATTCCACATGTACCTCATCCAGTGTCTTTTGCAGTGCCTTCATGTTGCCTTCGATCACCTCCGGCTTGGACCGGAATTTGTGTCCGAAGGATGTCCTCATATCTTCGGTGAAGCGGTCGATATCCAGCACTCCGCTGGCCTTCACCACCGCCGCCAGCATGGGGGTGTTGGGGAAGTTTTTTCCCAGGGTCTCGGTGGATATCCGCTCCGCGTCCACGATGCACAGTTTCCCCTCGTATCCGCCCAGCATCCTGCGGATCTCCTCAACTGGATGCTTGCTGTTGATGATCAGGATCCCGCCTTCCTTCATGCCCTTGAGCACGTCCACCGTGTGCAGCAGGGTCTCGTCCACCACCACCACGTGGTCCGGGGTATAAATGTTGGAATGCACCGTCATCTTCTCGTCGGATATCCGGTTATACGCAGTGATGGGCGCGCCCATTCGTTCCGGTCCGTACTCGGGAAATCCCTGCACGTATTTGCCGGAAAAAAACGCCGCCTCAGCCAAAAGCAGGCAAGCCGTTTTCGCGCCCTGTCCGCCTCTGCCGTGCCACCGTATCTCGACCGTCTGACTGCCGTCTCTGCCCATTGCCAGTTCCTTTCGTCTGTTCCTTTTTTGTCATAAAAAACTACCTGTATAGCATATCGCAGGTTGTTCTGTATGTCAATTGAGTTTTGTGTTAAATCAACAATTTATTTTCAATAAATTTGTGTCCTCACACCATCGATTGGGATGATCCTTTCCCGTTACGCCGGATAGATGTTCACCACTTCTTCGGATTCCACCGCCGCGTCGATCAGGGCTTCAGCGTCGAGTTTTCCCTCGGATGCCAGGATCCTTTCCAGCTTTGGCTTCGTCACCGGATGCTTCGGCAGGAATACCGTGCAGCAGTCCTCGTAGGGCTCGATGGATTTCTCGTAAGTCCCGATCTCCTTCGCCAGATCCATGATGTCCACCTTGTCCATCCCGATGAGGGGCCGCATCACCGGCATGCTGACCGAAGCGTCGGTAACGATCAGCGCTTCCGCGGTCTGGCTCGCCACCTGGCCGAGGTTCTCACCGGTGATCAGCATCCCGCAATCCGTCTGCTGCGCCAGCCTTTGGGCGATGCGCATCATGAACCGGCGCACCAGGATGGTGGTCTCTTCCTCCGGGCAGTTCTGTACGATCTGCTCCTGAATGGGAAGCAGGTTGATGACGTGGAGGCGGAACCGTCCGCAGTAGGTCGCTACCATGGAGGCCAGTTCCTCCACCTTCTCCCTTGCCCGCTCGCTGGTGTAGGGGTAGGAATGGAAGTGGACCGCCTCGATGAGCATTCCCCTCTTGGCCATCATCCAGGTGGCCACCGGCGAGTCGATGCCGCCGGAAAGCAGGCTCATGCCCTTGCCGTTGGTGCCCAGGGGCAGTCCGCCGAAGCCCGGGATCTTATCCTGATAAATGTAGGTCTTGTCGTGGCGCACGTCCACGAACAGCCGGCAGTCCGGATCATGCACGTCCACCTTCAGGACCTTGCAGCCCTTCAGCACCGCCGCGCCGATCCTGCGGCCGATCTCCGGGGACTTCACCGGGAAGTTCTTGTCCGCCCGCTTGGCCTCTACCTTGAAGGTCTTCACGCCCCGGTCCTGTATGGCCTGCAGCATGTACTGCACCGCCGCCTCGCCGATGGCCTCCATGGTGCTCTCGCACTCCGCCGCCGGGCTGATGGACGCCACGCCGAAGACCTTGGAGATCTCCTTGATGATCTGCTGCTGATCCAGCTGTCCGTCCGCGCGCACGAAGATCAGACCCTCGTGGCGGTATACGCTGACGCCGTCGAATTTCTTCAGCAGCTTCCGGATCCGCTCCGCCAGCATCCGCTCAAAATAGGGTTTGTTCATGCCCTTCAGGGCGACTTCGCCGCACCGGACGATAAAGATATGTTCCTGATTCATAAGTTCCTTCTTTCCCGTTTATCTCAAGCCGTTTACCAAAGGCTCTCTACCGGAAGCTTCCCAGCCGCCGGAATCTCTTCACTGCTTCGCTCACCGCCTCGATGGTCTCCTCGATCTCCTCGGCCGTATTGTGATCGCTCAGGCTGAATCGGATCGCGCCTTCGATCTCCGCGTCCGCAAGCCCCATGGCTTCCAGCACGTGGCTGCGTCCCTTCTTGTTGGAGGAGCAGGCCGAACCGGTGGATACGCAGATCCCCCGCTGCTCCAGGGTGTGTAGGATGACCTCTCCCCTCGTCTTCGGGAAGCTGACGTTCAGCAGGCTTCCCACGCAAAGGCTGGCCTCCTCGCCGCACTCCGCCGGGCTGTTCACCCGCACGTCCTCGATCGTCTCTTCAAGGCCCTTCAGGAGTCTGTCTCGCAGGCTGGTGATCCGCTGCATTCTTTCGCTTCTGCCCTTGCCCGCGAGCTCCGCCGCAAGGCCCAGTCCGGCGATCCCCGGAACGTTCTCCGTTCCCGAGCGAAGGCCCTTTTCCTGTCCCCCGCCGAGAATGAACGCCGGCAGATGAATGCCCTTTCTGATCAGCAGCGCGCCGCTTCCCTTGGGGCCATGGATCTTGTGTCCGCTGATGCTGATCATGTCTGCGGATGGCGGCAGAGGGATCTTGCCGAAGCTCTGGACCGCGTCGCAGTGGAGCAATGCGGGAGCATCTTTTTTGCGGATGATCTCCGCTGCTTCCTCCAAAGGCTGGATGGTCCCTGTCTCGTTGTTGACCTGCATGATGCTCACCAGGATCGTCTCTTCGTTCACCGCATCCTCAAGGGCGTTCAGGTCGAGCATTCCGCTCCTGTCGGTGCCGATCCTCACCACGTCGAAGCCCTCCTGCTCCAGGGCGGCGACCGGCTCCAGCACGGCCGGGTGCTCCACCGCGGTGGTCACGATGCGCTTTCCCTTCCTCCGGCCTGCCTTTGCGGCACCGAAGATGGCCATGTTGTCCGCCTCGGTCCCGCCGGAGGTGAACACCACCTGATCATCGGGTCTTCCCGCCGCCGTCAGGATCTGCCTGCGTGCCTGCTTGACCAGCTTTTCCGCCTCCAGCCCCATGCGGTGCAGGGAGGACGGATTGCCGTAGAATTCCTGCATGCAGGAGATCATCAGGTCCGTCACCTTCGGGTCCTGTTTCGTTGTGGCGCTGTTGTCCAGATAGATCATGCTTCTCCTCTCATGTTATCCATACGCAGGAAAAACCGCCACGATCCGCTGGGCGGTTTTTGCTGATTACTATTTTTTGTGTCGGGTATCCGACCCGTTTGTCAGGGGATCAGGCCGGCCTTACTTGGCGTAATCGATGGCTCTGGTCTCCCGGACCACGTTGACCTTGATCTGTCCCGGATACTCCAGTTCTGATTCGATCTTCTTCGAAATATCTCTTGCCAGCAGAGCGATGGCGTCATCGCCGACCTCATCCGGCTTGGCGATGATACGGATCTCTCTTCCGGCCTGGATCGCGTAAGAGGTCTCCACTCCCTCGGTGGTGTTGGCGATCTCTTCCAGCTTCTGCAGACGCTTGATGTAGGATTCCAGCGTCTCCCTGCGCGCTCCCGGTCTTGCTGCCGACAGGGCGTCCGCCGCCGCGATGAGCACTGCCTCGATGGACTTGGGCTCGTAGTCGCCGTGGTGAGCTGCCATGCCGTTGATGACCGCTTCCGATTCCTTGTACTTCTTCAGCACTTCCATGCCGATATCCACATGGGTGCCTTCACGCTCGTGGTCAAGGGCCTTGCCGATGTCGTGGAGCAGTCCCGCCCGCTTAGCCAGCGTGACGTCCAGTCCGAGTTCGCCCGCCATGAGGCCGGCCAGCAGAGCGACTTCTACGGAGTGCTTCAGCACGTTCTGTCCGTAGGAGGTTCTGTATCTCAGGCGGCCCAGGAGCTTGACCAGCTCGGGATGGAGATTGTGGATGCCCACTTCGAAGGTGGCCTGCTCGCCCTCTTCCTTGATGATGGCGTTGACCTCCCGCTCGGATTTGTGGACCATTTCCTCGATCCTTGCCGGATGGATACGGCCGTCCACGATGAGTTTCTCCAGCGCCAGTCTGGCCACTTCTCTTCTCACGGGGTCGAATCCGGAGAGAATCACCGCTTCCGGCGTATCGTCGATGATCAGATCGATGCCGGTGGCGTTCTCGATGGCGCGGATGTTCCGTCCTTCACGGCCGATGATGCGGCCCTTCATCTCATCGCTGGGCAGCGGCACAACGGAGACGGTGGACTCCGCCACGTGATCTGCCGCGCAGCGCTGGATGGCTCCGGTGATGATCTCCTTGGCCTTTCTGTCCGCCTCTTCCTTGGCTTTGTTTTCGATGTCCTTGTACAGTACTGCAGCGTCGTTTCTGGCTTCCTTCTCCACCTTCTCCAGGATGATCTCTCTGGCCTGGTCGATGGTGTAGCCGGAGATCTTCTCCAGCTCCTCAAGCTGCCGCTTCAGGGTCCGGTCCATCTCCTGCTGCTTCCTGCTGATGTTCTTCTCCTTGTTTGTAATGTTTTCTTCTTTTTTTTCTATATTTTCAAGCTTCCTGTCGATGGACTCCTCCTTCTGGATGAGTCTGCGTTCGGATTTCTGAATCTCGTTTCTTCTTTCGCGGATCTCCTTCTCCGCGTCGTTTCTTAATCTGTGGGTTTCTTCTTTTGCTTCGAGTATGAGTTCTTTTCTGATGGTTTCCGCCCGGTTCTCGGCGTCCAGAATCATGTTCCTTGCTTTTGTTTCAGCATTTCCGATGGTCTTTTCGCCGATGGATTTTCGCAGTATATATCCAACCAGTATCCCTATGGCAAGGGCAACCACTCCGACCAGAATCGGAATTATTGTTGTCATATGGTGTTTCCTCCTTCGTTGAATGTTCGCTTCAGTGTCAGTTTTTCTATGTACATTTGATGATCGCTTGAAAAATATATATATAAAAAAAAATCAAAAATATACGTAATTATTATAGGCACTTTTGTCTGTCCAGTCAATGCGTCCTGCAGAAAATTTACAAAAAAATACAGCCACTTCCGGCTGTACCCTGTTTTTGCGCCCTGAATCTGCGCGCTGTATCTGTGTTATGTATCTGTCCCGGCGGTCCTCAGACCCGGTACTCCTGATCGACGATCTGCCTGGAGATGTTCCTCAGGTTATCCCCGGTCTCGGTCCCGGTCTTGCACACCACGGGAACGCCCCTGCTGGTGGATACCCGGATGTCCCTGTCCATCTGGATGAACCCGGCCACCGGGGTGACGGTATTGTTGACGATATAGGCGATGTCGGGGATGATCCCCTCACGGATCAGGTCCACGTCGATCTTATTGATCACCATGCAGTTGTCCCGCATTCCCTGATCCAAAAGCCAGGAAGCCAGCGTATCCGCGTCCCGCAGGGCGGCGATCTCCGGTTCCGTCACGATGATCGTCTGGTCAGCGGCAGCGGCGGAGGCTTGCAGTTCCTCCCCCATTCCGGCTCCGCAGTCGATGATGATATAGTCGAAGTATTTCTTCAGTACATCGCAAAGAGCAGTCATGTGCCCGGCAGTGATCCTCCGGCCGTCCTTTCGCGGAGAGACCGCCATGAAGTAAAGGCTGTCAAATCCCCTGACCTTCATCAGAGCCTTGTTCAGCTTGCAGATGCCGGACATCACGTCCATGATATTGAAGACCACCCTGTTCTCCATGCCGAGATAAAGGTCCATGTTCCGCATCCCCAGGTCCATATCGATGAGGCAGACCCTCTTCCCGCCGGATGCCAGAACCGCACCAAAATTGACGGCAAACATGGTTTTGCCGGTTCCGCCCTTTCCCGATGCGATTAGAAACACTTTTCCCATTTGAACAGCTTGACCCCCGATAAAATAACGTGCTTTATCATTTTGCTCTAATTTCCCTGATTCGTCAAGGCTTTTTTCCCGGAGCGCAATGCGCGGGCCCTTCCACCGCAAAAGGTCTGCGAGTACTGACTGAGGTACAGTCCACAGGGGCCGGCTGGCAGCGACGGCGTTCTCCGGGTGGATCGATCTGCAACAAATGGACGCCATGAGATGGTGCAGATCACTGGTGTCCACAGAATGGGATCGCATATCTTTGTTGCAGAACGTGGTGTCCACGAATCGGGTCTGCTGTATTTCTACGCTGCCCGCACTGTCCACAATCTGGGGTACATTCCAATCATACGCTCGTGTTGATTTCAGGATCGAACTCCCGAATCAACATTTTCCGCGGCAGGCGAGGAGACGAAGCGGGGCAAAACATGCTCTCGCGTGTTGATCTTCTCTCCCGTCACATCATATTTACACGGAAAATGGCCAATGCCGTGTAAATAACAGATGCCGAGGCGCAGATCAACACGGACCACGAAAAATGGAAGCAATTGCGGGTAATGTCACATACGATTGTGTTGATTTCAGGATTGAAATTCCGGATCAACACGGGCGACGAAAGAGTTTCCAAAACGTCTTGCCTGCCTTTGCTCGAATATGGTAAAATATGTCAATTCGCGACGTCGCATAATTAAAAAAGGGGGAGATCACATGAAACTGAGAGAACTGCCGGTCTGGGAGAAGCCCAGAGAGAAGTTACTGCTGGAGGGCGCGGGAGGACTGAGCAACGCGGAGCTGCTGGCGGTGCTGCTCTGCACCGGAACGAGGGAGAAATCCGCCGTGGATCTGGCTGCGGAGGTCCTGTCTTTGGATAAGGCGACGGGACTGCGCCATCTGGCCGACTGCAGTCCGGAGGAGCTGCGCGGGATCGACGGCATGGGGGAAGCGAAGACCTGCACGCTCCTGGCGGCGGTGGAGCTGGGCAAGCGGATCGCCTCTTCAAAAAAAGAGGATGGCGGCCGGATCACCTGCTCCAGTGACATCGCCCTGAAGTACATGGAGTCCATGCGCTACCACAGGAAGGAGCATTTTCTCTGCATCCTGCTGGACAGCCGGGGCGGAATCATCGAGGAGGCGCAGGTGTCCGTGGGGGATGTCAGCTCCGCGCCCGCCGGTCCCCGGGAGGTCTTCGCTTCAGCTGTCCGCCGGGGCGCCAGCTGTGTGGTGTTCCTTCACAACCACCCCTCCGGAGACCCCGAACCCAGCAAGGAAGACGTGGACATCACCGCGAGACTCACAAAGGCAGGCGAGATCCTTGGGATCCGGGTGCTGGATCACATCATCATCGGAGACGGGGTCTACGCCAGCCTGAAATCCATGGGGCTGATGTGACGCGGTCACTTCAATGATCACTTGGCAAAAACCACAATATGTAGTAAAATCTAGACAAACCACGGAAACGGTTGTGGTTGGAACTGCAGAACGGCCGGTCTACCGGCCCATCGGGAGGAAGATTATGAAGTGTCCGTACTGTGAAAACGAAGACAGCAAAGTCATCGACTCCAGACACACGGAGGATGGCAAGGCTATCCGCAGACGCCGGGAATGCGAAGCCTGCGGTAGACGGTTCACCACCTATGAGAAGGTCGAGGAAATGATCATGATGGTGGTCAAGAAGGACGGCAGCCGCCAGGCCTTTGACCGCAACAAGCTGATGAACGGAATCATCCGGGCATGCGAGAAGCGGCCTGTTTCCGCGGATGAGATCGATCAGATCGTCAACGACATCGAGCGGAACCTCAACAACATGATGGAGAAGGAAGTGGACAGTTCCCTCATCGGCGAGATGGTCATGGAACGGCTCAGGGATCTGGATGAGGTAGCCTACGTAAGGTTCGCCTCCGTTTACCGGCAGTTCACCGACATCAATACGTTCGTGCAGGAAGTGGAGCAGCTCCTGACCAGCAAAAAAGAGAAATAACAACGGAGAGATACGATATGAATGAAATATACCGGGTGGCCATCGACGGCCCCAGCGGTGCCGGCAAGAGCACCATCGCAAAGGCTGTAGCGAAGGCTTTGGGCATCGACTATATCGACACCGGCGCCATGTACCGCGCCATAGGCTACAAGATGAGCAGCACAGGCGTCGATCCGGAAGACCTCGAGGCGGTCTCCGCCATGCTGGAGGACACCGAGATCGATTTCCAGGCGGGCGACATCTACCTCGACGGCGAGATCGTCAACAACAAGATCCGCACGCCGGAAATGTCCATGATGGCTTCCGTCTGCTCCCAGATCCCGGCGGTCCGGCAAAAGCTGGTCCAGCTGCAGCGGGCCATGGGAACGCGAAAGAGCGTGATCATGGACGGCCGTGACATCGGCACCAACGTGCTCACGGACGCGGAGTACAAGATCTACCTCACCGCCTCCGCGGAGGAGCGGGCAAGACGCCGGTTCCTCGAGCTTCAGGAAAAAGGCGAGGAACAATCCTTCGAATCCGTGCTGGAAGACATCCGCCAGCGGGATCACAACGACATGACCCGGGAGCTGAACCCCCTGCGCAAGGCCGATGACGCCATCGAGCTGGATACCACCGGCCTGGACATCGACCAGGTGGTCCAGAAGGTCCTGGAGATCGTCGGCCGCTAGGTGAGCAAGCAACGCCAATAAAAAATCTGCCGCCAGACACGTTCGTGTCCATGGCGGCAGATTTGATTTTTGACGCTTATCTCACGCGGCGCACGACTCACGCGGCGCACGACTCACGCGATCCTTATCTCACGTGGAACGTCAGATTCTCGTGATACTCGCCGGAATCCAGTCTTCTGAAGAAGTCCTTGGTCTCCATGGCGATGACTCCGCTGAGTACGATCAGAGCCACCAGATTCGGTGCAGCCATCAGCGCGTTGAAGATATCCGCGATGGTCCATACCTGGCTCAGGGTCAGGAACGGTCCGATCAGTACGGCGAAGATGTAGACCCAGCGATAGACCTGGATCGCTGCCTTGCTGCCGTTGGTCAGATAGTCGAAGCAGCGCTCCGCGTAGTAGTCCCATCCGAGGATGGTGGTGAAGGCGAAGAACGCCAGCGCCGTCATGACCACGAAAGCTCCCGCGGACTCGGACCAGGGCAGGCCCATGCCGAATGCCAGCTGGGTCAGCGCAGCGCCGTCGTAGACCGGGTCAGCACCGTCCAGGATGCCGGCCGCGATGTTGGCCTGGTTGGCGAAATCATACGCGCCGGAGACCATCAGAGTCAGGCCGGTCATGGTGCAGATGCAGATGGTGTCGATGAATGTACCGGTCATGGTAACCAGACCCTGACGTACGCACTCATGCGTCTGCGCCGCCGCAGCAGCGATAGGCGCGGAACCGAGGCCCGCCTCGTTGGAGAAGATACCTCTGGCAACGCCCTTCTGCAGAGCGATGAACATCGTACCAACTACACCGCCGGTAACGGCTGACGGGCTGAATGCCGCCACCACGATCTGGCCGACAGCGTGCGGAATGTCCGAGATGTGGAAGAAAATGATGCAAAGGCAGACGATAACGTAGGCGATCGCCATGAAGGGAACCACGACAGTAGTAACAGAAGCGATTCTCTTGATGCCGCCGATGATGACCAGCGCCGCAAGGCCTGCGACCACGATGGCCGTGACCACGACGGAGATGGAGTAACCACCCACCATGTGCATGTCGTTGGGGTCAAAGAAGGAATGTGCCGCATTGGCGATTCCGTTGACCTGCGTGATGGTACCGATGCCCAGGGCTCCGGCCAGCGCGCCGAACAGCGCGAACAGCTTGCCCAGCCATCTCCAGTTGTGTCCGGTTCTTTCCTTCATGCCCTTCTCGATGTAGTAGAAGGGTCCGCCCAGGAATGTTCCGTCTTCCTTTTTGATTCTGTACTTGATGGCCAGCAGTCCTTCGGCATACTTGGTGGCCATACCGAAGCAGGCAGCGATGATCATCCAGAACAGCGCTCCCGGACCTCCGGCAACCACAGCCGTAGCGACGCCGACGATGTTTCCGGTACCGATGGTAGCAGACAGCGCAGTGGCCAGCGCACCAAAGCTGGTGACCTCTCCGGTGCCTCCCTCTTCATTGTGTACCATGTACTTCAGGGCCTTGCCCAGTTTTCTGAACTGGAGCACCTTCAGCCTGCAGGTCAGCAGGATGCCGGTACCCATGATCAGGACGATCAACGGGATTCCCCATACGATCCCGTCTACCGTGTCTAGGAATTGTGTGATCATTTTGCATAACTCCTTTTGAATAAATAAATGATAATAATGAATAATAAATGAAAAAGCCGATAATAGTACCTATTAACGACTTTCCCCGGAGAGTATAAATAATCCAGTCTGACTACTCACTCTGTCCTTTTGCCTGAGAGATTACCGCGTCCGGTCCGGTTCGGAACCGGATCACAGCGTACACCTTCGGCGCTCCGTAGAGACTCTCCAGAGAATCGTAGTTCACCTCTTCATCCCGCGAATAAAAATGCGGTATGATTCGTATAAACCTACAATTGGATACTACCATACCGCATTAAAGGATACAAGAACCTGCTTCCAATTTATATTGTATACATGAACGAACTTGTCCTCATTTGTTGCATTTATTCGATTTTTTTGCTATCGATGCGCCGAACCCCTATTTCTTCGGTTCCTTCACCTTGGCGTTGTCCAGAATGAAGTCCTGCACCTTGTCGTAGAGGAGCTTGATGTGCGCGTACTGATCCATGGTCCTTCCGGTGTAAGTCACGACGGTCTCCTCCGTCACGCCCTGGCCCTCGATCTCCGCGATGGTCTTTTCCTTCTCTTCGTCCGTATAGGTGATGTCCTCCTTATCGGCGATGTACTCCGTCGTCATCTCCTGCTTCACCAGAGTCTTCACGCTGTCTTCGATGATGTTCTTGACCTCTGCCTCATCATCCGTTCCGTACATCTGCTTCAGGACCTCGCTGCGGCTCATGTTGTACTGCTCCGCCATCTGGTCGACCTGCGCGCTGAAGACATTCTGATAGTCTTCCATCTCCTTCTCCGGATACTTCTTCACCTCGGTGTTCTCCAGCACATCCGACCAAAGGCTGGCCTTCTGCTCCGTCTTCACCTTGTCTTCCTTCTCCGTCTGGATCTCCTTCTTCAGCGCATCCTCGAATTCCTTCTTGGACTTGTACTCCGTATTCCCCTTCACCCAGGCATCGTTGTACTTCGTCTCCTGGGGACGTGTGGCCGAATTGATCTTTACCGTGAAGACAACATCCTTGCCCGCAACGTTCTCCGCCGAATAGTCATCCGGGAAGGTCAGGTTCAGGTCCACGGTCTCGCCGACCTTCTTCCCCACCAGGCCATCCTCGAATCCGGGGATAAAGGCGCCGCTGCCGAGTTCCAGATCGAAGTCCTTACTGGTTCCGCCTTCGAACTCCTCGCCATCCACCTTTCCGCTAAAGTCGATGTTGGCAGTATCCCCGTTCTCCAGCTCATCGCCTTCCTTCAGGTCCTCGTTCTGCTGATTATCCTTCAGCTTCTCGTCCACCTTCTCCTGGATCTCCTTCTGGCTGACCTTGACCTCCTGAGCCTCGACCTCCAGGCCCTTGTACTGCCCGACCGTGATGTAATCCTCCAGATCAAGACTGCCGTACTGCATATCGTCGCTGTCGCCGCAGGCGCTCAGCCCCAGACAGAGCATCAGGCCCATGGCCAGCATTATCGTTGTTAATAACTTGTTGTGCTTCATCTTACTCTCCATTTGTTTCCTGTAACTGCTTCGTGATACCCAATACTAACACAGAATTATGTTCCTTTGGTGTGGTTTTTCATTCTTCTTTCTGCAAAGGCAGGTCGATCCCCCGCCGGTCCTCCCGCTGAGCCAGCCGGGTCCGCTCCTCCAGGATCTCCCGTATACGCTGGTTCGTTTCCGTCACCTCCGCCTGAAGATCCCTGGCAGAGACCCGAAAGGCGTCGTTGCCCAGGATGATCATCTGCTCCAGCCGGTCCGAGGTCGCCACCCGGACGCGGTACTTTTTCTTCATTTCATATGTGGCCCTTTCGATGTAGGTGTCCGCAGTCTCCGCTTCCTTCGTGAACACCACCGTGATATTCCCCTGCTTCTCCGTATGCTCTCTGCCTCCCTTGACCCGGTAGGCATCGAAGACGGCAATCACCTCGCAGCGGTGAAAGCCCCGGTAGTTGGACAGAATATCGATGAGGGCTTCCCTGGCAGCGTCGATGCTGATGGCCGACAGCTCCCGCAGCTCATCCCAGGCGAAGATGATGTTGTATCCATCCACCAGCAGATACTCCGGCAGGACCTCCGCCGGCTTCGTCCTCTGCTTTTGGGCCGGGGGAGTTTCGATGACCCGGGCTGCCCTGCCAGGTTTTTCTTTGTCCTTCTTGTTTCTGCTCTGGGTGGCCCGGAATATCCGTTCCAGCTCCTTCTCCTCCGCCGCGGAATCCCGGCCGCTGCCGGCGCCTCCGGGAGCACCGTTTCTCACAGCCCGCTCCATGGGAGCACCGACTTGCCCGGAACCAGAATCGGGAGCACCGTCATCCGCTCTTTCTCTGCCCGGGGATACGTGCATCATCTCATCCGCCTCATCCCAGGGAATGGTCCTCCCCGCCCCGTGGGAGCAGAACACGGAATCCGCCGGATTGTCGATGTCCGCGTCCGGATCGTAGCCGGTCTGACGGATGACCTCCTCCTCATTGTGGCAGGGGAGGTAACCCCCGAAGGAACAGGTGAGGTGCCCGTACCCTTTGGTATAGGAGGCGACCTGAGCATCGTAGCCCCGCATTTCGCTCACTGGAGCCCGGCCGCGGAGCAGAACGCTCTCCGGGGAGGTGGTCTGCGGATCTCCGAACTCGCCTCCCATGCGCTGGATATCGGACATTGCCCGACCAGCCTGGGCCGCAGGGATCTCCAGCAGAAAATCGTACCAGGGCTCCAGAAGACGGGCCGCGCCCGCTTCCCTGGCTTTGCGCAGGGCCTGGCGGATCGCCCGGTAGGTGGCCTGGCGGAAGTCACCGCCTTCAGTATGCTTCAGGTGGGCTCGCCCGGCTTCGATGGTGATCCGCATGTCCGTTATGGGTGCTCCCGCAAGAGCGCCCGGATGCTCCCGCTCCGCAAGGTGCGTCATGATGAGTCTCTGCCAGTTGGTGTCCAGCACGTCTGTGCTAACGGATGAGCCGAAGGCCAGGCCGCTGCCCTCCGGCAGGGGTTCCAGCAGCAGATGGACCTCCGCGTAATGGCGCAGCGGCTCGAAGTGTCCCGCACCTCTCACCGGAGCCTCTATGGTCTCCCGGTATTCGATGCTCCCTTCGTCAAACTCCGGGCGGAACCCGAAACGGTCCTCGATGGTCTGCTGAAGGATCTCCAGCTGGATCTCTCCCATGAGACGGACCTGGATCTCCTGCTGCTGCTCATCCCAGCGGACGTGCAGCTGCGGGTCCTCCTCTTCCAGCTGCCGCATCTGAATCAGGATCTGCGGGACGTTGGCATCCTCTTCGAGCACCATGGCGTACACCAGCACCGGCTGAAGCATGGCCTGCTCGTTCTGCCCAAGAAGGCTCCCCAGCCCCTGGCCTGCTGAAGTGTGTTCAAGCCCGGCCAGAGCCACAAGCTCGCCGGCCTGTGCGCTGTCCGCCGTTTCGTACCGGTTTCCGGAATACAGACGGATCTCGTGTATCTTTTCCGACTCTTCGGGGGAAGTCCTGATGCTGTCCTTCACCGACAGGCTCCCGCCGGTGATCTTCACGTGGGTCAGCCGGCTGCCCTTCCGGTCACGGGTGATCCGAAAGACCTTCGCCCCGAACTCCTTGTCGGCGAGGGGCTCCCTCGTGAACCGGTCCAGGCCCCGCAGCAGATCCTTCACTCCTTGCTGCTTCAGCGCCGATCCGAACCAGCAGGGAAAGACCTTTCTCCTGGCGATGGCCCGGACGATATCCTCATCTGACGGCATCTCCCCTTCCAGGTATTTGTCCATCAGCTGCTCATCGCACATGGCCAGTTCCTCCGGGTCCTCAGCTTCTTCCCCGAAGCAGACGCAGCCGTCGTCCAGAGACGTTCTGAGGGATGCCATGGCCTTTTCCCGGTCCGTTCCCTCCAGGTCCATCTTGTTCACAAAAATAAATACGGGTATCCCGTAGTGCTTCAGCAGCTTCCAGATGGTCACGGTATGGGCCTGCACCAGCTCCCTGCCGCTGACCACCACCACCGCGTAGTCCAGGATCTGCAGCGTCCGCTCCATTTCCGCGCTGAAATCCACATGTCCTGGGGTGTCCACCAGGATGAGCTCCGTTTCTCCGGCATCCAGCCTGGCCACTCCGGAGAAGATGGTGATGCCCCGGCGCTTTTCCTGCTCATCGGTGTCCAGGAACGAATCGCCGTGGTCTACCCGGCCTGCCTTTGGAAGGGCCCCGGACGCAACAAGCAGCGCCTCTGACAAGGTGGTCTTGCCGGCGTCCACGTGAGCGAGTATTCCGATGGTTATCCTCTTCTTCGTTTCCATAGCGTCATTATAACAGAAAAAAACAGAAACTCCGGAACCAATTCCCGGAGCCTCTGCATAAATATATGAATGATGACTGTGTCGTTGTTTGATTTACAGCGCAGCCTTTGCGGTATCACACAGCTTGGTGAATCCGGCGGGATCGTTGATCGCGATCTCGGACAGCATCTTTCTGTTGATGTCGATGTTGGACTTCTTCAGGCCATCGATCAGTCTGCTGTAGGACATGCCGTTCATTCTGGCCGCCGCGTTGATTCTGGCGATCCACAGTTTTCTGTATTCTCTCTTCTTGTTCTTGCGGCCGATATAGGCGGAGCGCAGTGCTCTCATGGTCGCGGGCTTAGCGGCTCTATAGGTCGTGCTCTTGGCACCATAGAAGCCCTTTGCCATCTTCAGTACTTTTTTATGTCTTTTGTGTGCGTTGACACCTTTCTTAACTCTTGCCATCGTTTCTCCTCCTTACTTGCTCAGCACTTCCTTGATTCTGTTCAGATCCGCACTCGTCAAAGTGGTCGCCTTTCTCAGGCCTCTCTTTCTCTTCTGGCTCTTCTTCGTAAGGATATGACTCTTGTATGCCTTATTTCTCTTTACCTTTCCTGAACCGGTCACTTTGAAACGTTTGCATGCGCCTCTGTGAGACTTCATCTTGTTTTTTGCCATGTTGTTCCTCCTATTGCTTATCTGAATTATTTATCTTTTCTCGGCGAAAGTGTCATGGTCAGGCTTCTGCCCTCGAACTTCGGCTTGCGGTCCACCGTTCCCACATCGGCAACGGCCTCGGCAAACTTGTCCATGACCTCCATCCCTCTGGCGACGTAATCCCGCTCTCTTCCCCGGAATCTGAGGCTGACCTTCAGCTTATCTCCGTCCTTCAGGAACTTGGATGCGGTCTTCGCCTTCACCATGATGTCGTGATCTTCGATGAAGGTGGACAGCCGGATCTCCTTGACCTGCATGGTCTTCTGCTTTTTCCGGGCTTCCTTCTCCCGCTTCTGCATCTCGTAACGGTATTTCCCGTAATCGAGGATCCTGCAGACCGGAGGATTCGCCTTCGGCGCGATGCAAACCAGGTCCAGCTTTTTCTGATCAGCCAGATCCAGCGCTTCCTGACGGCTCATAATCCCAAGCTGGGTTCCATCGGTGTCGATGATCCTCAGCTCTTTGCCACGAATTTCTTCGTTGATAAAAGCTTCTCTGCTAATGGTTCCTTACCTCCTGTAATCCTTTACCTTCCGGTTACACAATAACAGCGGACACAAAAGTATCCGCTGCAACATTCAATCCATCCCCGAAAGGATGTCCGATATGATACCCAGGCGCCGTTGCCCCTAAGGTGAGAAGCGGATAACTTCTTCTTTCTGCCTCAAGTACTCTAACACAGTTCCGCATCGAATGCAAGAACTATTTCATCATTTTGCCCGAATGGATTTCACGATGGCCTCGAACTGGTTCACGTCATCCGGAATGGTGGAATCCATGGTGACGGAGATCACCCGGTTATCCATAATAATGAAGGCTTCCCTTACCTCCACGCCGTCAGCTGTCTGGTAGGACATGATCTTCACCCGCTTGCCGTCGTAGGTGTCTTCCTTTACCTTCAGGTTCACGGCATCGTCCGATTCCCTGATCTGGGCCTCGATCTCCGCGGTATACTCGTCAAACAGCTCGTCCACCGTCTGGCCTTCGGAGACCGTCACTTCCTCATCGATGATGCATGCCGTGTAATTGTCTCCGTAGTTTCCGTCCTCGTCCACATCTCCGTGAAAGAGCATCTGGGCGTCGTACTCGTCGTCGGTATCCTTTTCCACGGTCCAGGAATCAGGGACGTCCACGGACATGTCGGCGACCTTGTTTGTTTTGCTCTTGCTCTTCGTCGGGGTGTCCGCGCTCTGATCCTGGGAGCCGCCGCAGGCGCTCAGCGCAACAGCAATGACCACCATGACGAGAATGCATATTCCTTTTTTCATTTCGATTCTCCCCTTTCTTATCGCTGAGGCCAAAAGCCTCAGCCAGCCCGTCCACCTCTGTTCTCATCCTTCCATGGACAGAATTCGCACAGGTCCCTTCCGGAACCGGTGCCGAAACACAGATATATTATAGAACGCTCCTCATCCATCCACAACACAAATTTACGGACGGGCGAAGGGGATCATTTCCGCTTATTTTTTCCCAAAGGCAGGCTCATCCTCTGGCGGGCCGTCCAGGATCTCCTCCCAGCTGGCGCGGTAGATCTGCTTCAGCGCCCGCAGCACATCCACATCGATGTTGTGGATCCCCGCCTCGATCTGGGCATAGATCTCCCGCGTGATCTCCATTTCTTTCACCTGAAGCTGGGCCGCCACCTCCCGCTGCAGAAGGCCCGACCGCTTGCGAAGGATCCTCAGATTTTCTCCCACTGTTTCGCTGTGTACCAGTTGCTGTTTCAAAAAATTACCCCCTCCCCCTCATGCTTCGTATCGTTGATTCTATGAAAGCCCCTTTCCCAATGTGTTACGTATTCGTAACAAACGGATTAACTTCGGATTTCTCTTGAATTCGGCGGAAGAAACAAATAAACTGTGAGTACAGGAACAGCAGACAGGAGAAAACCATGATCAGATCTCTGGAACATCTGAATATCCGGCTCCGGGAGATACTCCCGCTTCTCGAAAGCTTCACCGACGCCGTCTTCATCGACAGCAGCGATGGGATCTGCCTTTGGTGCAACAGCAGCTGCGAGGAGCTCTACGGCATCGATATGGAGCAGATCCAGGGGCGCAGCGTCGAAGACCTCGAACAGCAGGGGATCTTCTCTCCCTCCGTGACCAAAAGGGTTCTGGTCGAGCAGCGCGAGCTGACCATCATCCACGAGAACAAACAGGGAGTCCGTCTGCTCACCACCGGCACGCCCATCTTCGACGATGCCGGCAGCATGCAGCTGATCATCACCACCTCCAGAGACATCACGGGGATCAGCCGCACCCGCTCACGGGAGAACAGTTTCCCCCTGTCCAACGTGCGCGACCTCACCGATTCCGATCCTCTTCCCGAGATGGAGCACGATATCGTCGCCTTCAGCGAGGCCATGAAAAACGTGGTGGCTCTGGCCAGACGGCTGGCGGCGGTGAACACCACAGTGCTGATCACCGGTGAGTCCGGCGTAGGAAAAGGACTCCTGGCGCGGACGCTCCACGAGGAGGGCGACCGGTACAAGCAGCCCTTCGTCACCGTGAACTGCGGCGCTATCCCGGAAAACCTCATCGAATCCGAACTGTTCGGTTACGTGGCCGGCGCCTTTACCGGTTCCCGTTCCGGCGGCAAGCGCGGTTATTTCGAGGCCGCGCAGAACGGGACCATCTTCCTCGACGAGATCTCCGAGCTCCCTCTGAACCTGCAGGTCAAGCTGCTGCAGGTCATCCAGGAGCGGCAGATCACTCCCGTAGGCGCGGTGGATCCCATCCCTGTGGATGTGCGCATCATCTCCGCCACCAACCGGAATCTGGCGGAGCTTGTATCCGAGGGCAAATTCAGAGAGGACCTCTACTACCGGCTGAACGTAGTTCCCCTCGAAGTCCCGCCTCTGCGGGAACGGAGAGAGGACATCGTCCCGCTGCTGCGCCTGAACCTGGCGAAGTACAACCGGCAGCTTGGGGAGAACAAATCCTTCGGCTCCGACGCCATCGCCATCCTGCTGAACTACCCCTGGCCGGGAAACATCCGGGAACTGCAGAACATCGTGGAGCGACTCATCATCACCACCTCCTCGGATGTGATCTCCGGAGAAGATATCTTCATTTTTATACGTCAGGCAGCGGAGGCGAATACCGGCCCGGCTTCCGACACATCTCTGGCTGCCGCTCTGGACAAAGCCGAGAAGGATATCCTGCGGCAGGCCCTGGAAAACTATGGCTCCACCCGGGCGATCGCCAGGGTTCTGGGCATCAGCCAGCCCACCGTCGTCCGCAAGCTGAAGAAACACGGCCTGCACACCTGATTCTGATCCAATCTATCGCTGATTCACTTTTGAATCAGCGATTCATTTTTGTATCGTTACTCGTTGCGCTTTGTTTTTCCCATGAATTTAACGTTTTTCACGACTTTTGTCCGAATATTGATATTCTCTTTCATTTTCGCGATTCATATTTGAATCAAAGCGTATGATTTTCCTTCTTTCCCACAGACGTTGCTTATGGAGAAGTTTTCGGACCCGCCCGGTTTTTTCTCTTTTTTGCATCACTTCGACCCTTGTATTTCCAGCCTTTGCACGGATACGCGGGAATAAACCGGCAGATCGTCTCCGGCCGGACCAGCTTTTGCGGGAAACTTGGCACGAACATTGCTTAATATTCTGTGTGAACCCGGAGGGGCTGTCCCGAAGGGCGTGAAAATGTTCACAATTTAAATCTTTATTAAAGGAGGACTTAGAAAATGGCATCTACACCAGAAGAAAGAGCTGCCCGCAGAGAGGAAGCAGCAGTCTACATCGCAGGACTCGTTGAGAAGGCAAAGGCCGCTCAGGCAGTCGCTGAGAACTTCACACAGGAAGACGTTGACCTGATCACGGCAGCAGTCACCTACAACCTGACAAAGCCCGAGAAGGCGAAGATGTTCGCTGAAATGCTGGTCGAAGAATCCGGCATGGGTATTGCAGAAGATAAGGTTGGCAAGATCTATGGTAAGGTCTGGGGTTCCTACATCAAGATGAAGGACAAGAAGTCGGTCGGCAAGGTTGACGACGCTCCGTCCGGTGGCCCTGGAATCACAGCTTATGCGAAGCCGATGGGCGTTATCGCGGGTATCATGCCTGTTACCAACGGCGAAGCTACTCCGATCGTTAAGTCCAACATGGCTCTGAAGACCAGAAATGCTATCATCCTGGCTCCCCACCCGAAGTGCAAGAAGCTGAACGTCGTC
>CACXCQ010000108.1 GCA_902766185.1 uncultured Eubacteriales bacterium | reverse complement strand
GTGATAGCCCCTCAGCAGGCAGTAGGTGAACATGGCGGAACCGCTGGACTCGGGGATGTTGTAGATTTTTTCCCCCGATCCGTCTTTTTTCTGGAAATAGAATTCTTCGCGGCCGTCCGGCACGTTATACCAAAGGCAGGAATTCTCATCCCGACTGTTTACGATGGCATCCGAAAGCTGGCGGAAGTAGTCGGTGAGCACTTCCTGCCTTTGCTTATCCGGGATATGCTCTGCCGCCTCCAGGAGAGCCATGGCGTACCAGCCCATTCCCCGGGACCAGGTCGCTTCGTTTGTTTTTCCCGTCGCTACCTCATATCCGTGATACAGCAGTCCGTTTTCCGGATTCCGCATATGTTCCATTACGAAGACACACCTGCTGTAGATGTCGTTCCACAGTTGCTCTGAGCTGACCTGCGTTCCGTCTGTACTGGTGACTTCGATGAGACCGGCGTCGATCGCCTGGGTCAGCCGGATCAGGAAGAACTGGGACATGTAAACGCCGTCAAGACAGATGTTCCACTTTTTCCACAGTTTCCTGGGGACGCCGTCCTTGGTCTGGCTGTGCTGCCAGAGATTCCCGGCCTGCGGGTAGATGATCTGTTTCTCCAACTCATGATAAACGTAATTTGCAGCCGCCTGATAATTCGCGCTTTCTTCCTCGTTCAGTGATCCGTTCAGCAGAAGCTGAAGCATAGGCGCAGCGGGCATAGCCCCATCCAGCTCGCCATGGGTATACCCCCGTATGCTGGTCGTTCCATCTTCATTTTTTTTGATATTCTGGTTGTAGAACTTGATGATCTCCCCGCTGTATCGTTCAGGGTCAAGCTGCAGGAACGATTCCAGCATGAAGCCATGAAAGTAGAACCAGCTGGTTTTGAAGTCCCTTGGATTCCAGGTGAATCCGCCTGTGGTGTAGTCTTCCTTCCGGTTATCGTCATATAATTTCTGCGCGTACGCGAGAACGCGGCTTACGTTCTCCGTCTTTAACACGTCGGAAGGGAGCTGCACGGTCTTCGCTTTGGAGTAGGGACCGAGTTTCTTCCCCCGGACCGGCTGGACCACGAAACGGCAGGAGGTGTCAAACTTGCCCTGATAGGTGAAGGACAAGCCTTTGATCTTGGCAGCTGCCAGCCGGTAGGGATTCGTCCGCTTGTAGATGCGGTACTTGGCGCCGGACTTCTTCAGCTTGAACTTCAGGGTGTCGGAATACTTCTCTTTGTTCTTCGCGTTTTTCTTCACCGACTTCCAGTACTTCCATCCGTTCCTGCCGGTCTGCACGAACACCCGGTACGACGTGGCGCGCTTGGCTTTTTCCCACTGGAGCTGCACGAAGTTGCAGTTGACGTCCGCACTGGTGATCACGGTCTGCGCCGGAGTTTTCGCCTTCGCTTTTGTTGCCGCTTTTGCTGCTGCGAAGGTCTCCCCGGGGAAAAGGGCCGCAAAAAAGAAAAGCACGCAGATCATGAAGATTCCTGTTGCTGTCCATATGGATCGTCCTGCTTTTGTCTGCTGTCTCATGATGTCACCCTATTGTTCGCAGTGGCTGATTGTCACTATTATACTGGGCACTAGCGATTTTCGCAAGAAATCATGACTGGCAATTCGCCGATTTAGAGTACTAATGTGGCGGCGCCCCTGTTTTGGCTGCAGCGGGTGACGAATTACTCCTGACGAAGCGAAAGCTTCAGAAGGGGTTTTGACAGAAAAGGGGAAAGGAGAAAAAATGAAGAAGCTATTTTTTGTGTTGCTGCTGTGCGCGGCGATGGTGTTTACGTTGACGCCATTGACTGCCTTTGCGGCACCGGATGAAGGGGGAGACCCGGCGGTGACGGTTTCCCAGACGAAGCTGAACGACCGGGAGATCACCGTGAATGTCCCCGGGCTGGACGCGCTGATGTCTTCCGGAGAGGCGGATGAGATCGCGCTGGATGCAACCATGACCTACGGAGAAAAGGTCACGAACGAAACAAATGTAACGAAGAAGCTGGCGGAGATCGACGCAGCTTCGAAGTCCTTCACCGCGGAACTTCCGTTCTACGGAAAGTACCAGGTGCAGGCGACATTTCTGAAGGGTGGCAGTCCGGTGGGTGAGCCGGTGAAGCTGACCGTCGGCGTGGCGGCAGAGGAATACAACATCGCGCTTCCGGTCGCGACGACGGACCCGCTGATCTTCAGCCTGAAGTATTTCATCGATGGCGCGATCAGGACGGCCACCGACAGCGGGGAGGAGATCCCGACCATCGTCACCCTCAACCGCTATGCCCAGTACGATTGGGACAATCTGCCGGCGGGAATGTACCGCAACCCGCTGCTGACCGCGGAGGAAAACAGCTCCGCCATGTCATGGGACAGCGTGCAGGGGGCCAACAACCGGGTGGACCGGGTACAGCAGTACGTCAAGGACCTGAATGAGATCCACGCCGGCTCGAAGTTCAATTTCTACATCAACGACTATCACATCTACAGTTTTCCGAAGATCTCCTACGCCAACGGACTTGCGGACGGCCAGTATACGCTGACCCTCGTCACGGACGGTTCCGGAACGTACACCTGCTTCAACGAGTCCTACGGAAATGAGGCGGATGCCCAGGCGAAGCACGACGCGCTGGTTGCTGAGTACAACGAGTTCAAGGCAAAGGCAGGCGCGGGCGAGGTGACGGACTACAACAACCTCCCCAGCGGGCTGATCCGCAACTACGCTTATGCCATCGTGGAGGCGGAGAACGCCCAGTGGTGGGTGGTCCGCAGATCCGCGGATACCTTCGGCATTCAGGATCAGACCTTCCAGGCGAAGGTGCTCGGAGACGCCAGGATCTCCAACAACTACATCAACGGACTGCTCAGCAATGTGCAGAACGCCGGCAGGGACGAGGCCTTCAAGGCGCTGTACAAGTTCGACGACGAGGCATTCAACGCCACCAGGGCCAAGGGCAAGAAGATCATGATGATCCTCGGCACCAGCAAGTCCCTGGAGGACAAATACGTCGTGACGGATTACGTCCGGTTCATGGTTGCCACCATGGGGGATGAATACGAGTTCTACTACAAGGGCCACCCGGGCAACTACATGGCCAACTCCGAGGCTAACGTGAAGAAGTTCGCGGACATGGGCATCCAGATGCTGGATCCCTCCATCGCGGCGGAGCTTTTCCTGTTCTACAACGATGACATCTATCTCTGCGGTTACGAAAGCAGCTTGTACAACAATGTTTCCGGAGAGAAGAGCGAGATCCAGGACGTGGCGCTTTTCCGCAGGACCATGGAGACTGCAAAGGCAGATTTTAATCTTGCTGGATACGCGGATTACATGGACTTTTTCATCTCCGATCTGACGGACGACACCGACAACTTCACCTATGCTTACGATGAGACGTGGGATGCGGCCCGCGAGGGAATGAAGGAAGCAAAAGACCAGGCCAACGCCCTGCGGACGAAGGCTCTGGCGCTGATCCCCGCATCGGAAGCCGGCGCAAAGGTCTATCTGGTGCAGTTTAACAACAGCGAGAAGAAGACGGTGAGCGAGCACGATTACGCGCTCTGGGATTCGGACAACTCCACCATCCATTACGTTGACGCGGACGCGGAAGGCAACCTTAGCATCGTGGAAACGGTGAATGCGGCGAACAACCTGAACGACATGAAGGTGTCCGTTTCCGGCCTCAAAAGCAAGATCTATACCGGCTCGCCTCTCGCCCAGAAGGTCACTGTGACCGCGGACGGCAAGCAGCTTGCGGAAGGCAAGGATTACACCCTGGGCTATCAGAACAATGTTAAGATCGGCAAGGCGACGATGCAGATCATTGGCATCGGCGAGTATTCCGGACAGATCACCAAGAGCTTCAAGATCATCCCGAAGGGGACGACGATGACCTCCCTGAAGAAGGGCAAGAAGTCATTCACTGCAAGGTGGAAGAAGGGAAGCTCTATCACCGGCTACCAGATCACGTACAGCAGATCCAAGAGCTTCAAATCCGCAAAGACGGTCACGGTGAAGAAGAGCACCGTGCTGAAGACAACGGTCAAAAAGCTCAAAGCGAAGAAGTATTACTACGCGAAGGTCCGGACCTACAAGAGCGTCAACGGTACGAAGTATTACTCTGCGTGGAGCAAGGCGCTGAAGGTGAAGACCAGATAGGCTCAGGCCGGGCCAGCAGGCCGGACGGCATGCTGGCCTGATGGTATACGGCCTGTGCGGGCCGAGTTTGAACGACAACTGAAGTAAAGACCCTGAGAATTGAACCCCGGAATGACAGGGGGGCTGGCGCGCAGACGGAGTCGGTGTCTGCGTGCCAGCCCCTGCTGTATTAAGGAGGCGTTAATCGCGATCGTTAATATATGGTGTTCTGTCAGTTGATGGCCTTGCCGTTCACGTAGAGCTTGTGGCCGTTGAAGTCGATGTTGCTGTAACTGCTGTCCGCGTCCTCCAGAGAGTCTACGTAGGAATCGCCCGTGAGGGTGATTTTTGATTTTTTGTCCAGCTTGATGGTGACGGACTTGGCGGTCTTGTCTCCGTTGATGGTTCCTTTGTAGGTGGAACCGGTGAGGGTTATGTTCAGTGTGGACAGCTTATCCAGCTGAATGTCTCCGGCCAGCTTTTGCGCGGTCGCGTTGAGGGTGACGTTGCCGCCGTTGGAGCCTTCGTTGCCCCACTCGCTGGTGCCCTGCGCGTTGAGGAGCGTGCCGCTGCCGAAGTTCAGGCTGGTGTTCTCCAGATCGATGACGGCGTTCGTGTTGGTGACGAAGAACATGGGAGCGGTCTTGTAGTACTTGGATTTCTTGTCGATGCTCAGCGTGGAGTCCTTCGCCGTGAAGTTGCCGGTGCCCTGGTCCGCGTCGCCGGACATGGACTGGTAGATCATGACGCCGGCCACGTCCACATCGCCCCGGTTGCCTGCGGCACTGCAGGTCACCTTGGAGTTCTCGATGGTTGCGCTGTTCTTGCCTTCGACGACAGTGATCTGGGCGCCGTTGGCTGTTCCGGTGGAATCAGTCAGGGTGATGTTGCCGGTGGAGTAGATCACCGGAGATCCCGCGCCGTTGGTTTCCAGGGTGGAGTTCGTCGCGGATACGGTTCCCTCGCCCCGGTCAGTGGCCATCGCCGCGCAGGATCCGCCCTGGGTGGTGATGGTCACATTGTCCGCTTTGATGGTCCCGCCGTAAGTGGCGTCGAGGCCCCGTGAGGAGCTTTCGCCGGTGGTGCTGATGGTGGAATCGCTGATGGTGACCGTTGATTTCTCGCCGGTGGCAAAGACCGCGTTCGCACCCTTGGCACTGGTTTTGATGGTTGCGTTCTTCAGCGTGGCTGAGGAGTTCTCATTTACCAGAAGGCCTGCGTTCACACCGGAAAAGTCAGAACTTCCCGTGTTGGAGCTGTCGCCGCTCTTCTTGTTGATCTTGGCGCCGTCGGAGGTGAGGCTGCCGCCGTTCGTTACCAGGATCGCGTTCTCATCAGC
>CACXCQ010000107.1 GCA_902766185.1 uncultured Eubacteriales bacterium | reverse complement strand
CGTCTTCACCGTGACCTTCATCTTATATGTGCCCTTGCGGGTGTTCTTTTTCACGGTGATCATGCCGTTCTTCTTGTTGATCTTCAGCGCCTTTTTCGATTTGGCGTTGATGCCCTTGCCGCTGTAGCTCAGATCGCTGACGCTGCATTTGAGGTTCAGGGCCCAGATCTTCTGTGCGCTGGTCTTCAGCTTCTTGTATTTCACGTTCTTCTTGGAGTTCTTGAAGATCAGGGTCGGATCGATCTTCCACTCCCGGAAGGTTTTCTGCATCTGGTTGGGATCCGAAAGAGGCAGCTGGTAGAAGGTGAGCTGAGGGCCGTTATAGGCGTACCAGACGACCTGGTCTCCACTGACCACCGGCTCGCAGTCGCTGAGGGCTCCACGGAGATCGTAGATCCCGGATACGGCTTCGCCCTTGCCGTTGACGAAGAGGGCTCTCAGCAGGGCGCGCTTGTAAGCGTTGTCTTTGGTCACTTCATCGCCGGGGCTCGATTCGTTCCACAGCAGCAGGAAGCGGTCACCATTGACCTTCACCAGATACGGGTTGGAGGCGAAGGGTCCGTCCTTGCTCTCCGGAAGGACGGTGTGCCAGTTCATGTTCACCGCGCCGCTTTCCCGGTCAACCGCTCCCACGAAGATGTTGCGGGCGTATTCCGCATCCGCGGCGCTCTGGTCTTTCGAGGTTCCCGCGATCAGATAGGAGGAATCCGAGATCTGGAAACCGCCCAGCTCGGCGCCGGTCTTGTTATCTCCGATATTGCCGATCAAAGGCAGGACATCGGTTTTTTTGGATTTGGAACTGGTGAGGGTTCCGGATACGCTGCCTTCATTGTACTTCGTCAGTACGATGGAACGGGGATAGGCATCGCCGTGGTCCACCGCGATGATCCGGTCGCCGTCGATATGCATGAACTGGTTAAAGGAGTGGCTCACATAGCCGGCTCCGCCCAGCGTGGTTCTGTCCTTGAGGACCTTCATCTGATCCACGTCCACCACGAAGGTGGCGTTGGACTGGTGCCGCTGTCCATCGGTATAGGTGTACATATGGTGACAGGTGTGAACGATGAGGTTGCTTCCGGATGCCTCTATCGCGCAGGAGCCGGCAACGAAGGGCTCGGAGGTGTTCGCTCCGTAGAGCCCGACGGAACCGACGCGGTTCCAGCTTTTGTCGTACTTGGTGAGCCGGAAGACCTCTTTGGCGTCCGACTCCTCGGTATTCGACTGCCCCGATACGATGTAGTAGTAGTCGCCGTAAGCGTAGAAGCCTCCCCACAGAGGCAGTTCCTTGTCGATCAGCCGGTATCCGTTCCCGACACGGTTGAACTGCTGGTCGTAGTATTCCACGCCCACAACGTCGTTGCTCTCGATGCCGTCGTCCGTGAAGTCCTCGCTGTCGTTTCCGGCCAGAAGGTCGCCGGACTGCACCCGCATGTACCCACCATCCACCGGAACCAGGAAAGATCTGGCCGGATTGGTGGCGTACCCGGAATACTGGTGGTTAAAACAATTGCATCCCCACATGAACTCGTCCTGCGTTCCCGGCTGAGCCGCATAGGCGGTTCCTCCCCAGAGGATCAGCGTGAGGGAAAGGATCGCGAGCGTCAAACTGAATTTTCTCATGGCAGTTTCCCCTTTTATGGTCTGAAGGCAGGACACCCGGCATCGCTGCCTGCGGCGCCAACTTACGCATTTATTTTACCACAGTATAGTCAGAAAGTCTTCCATGAACTTTGCGATTAATTCGCGAATGCCTTGTATCCGCAATTCGTCCATATTAGAATGGAAGGGAACATAAAGGGGAACAGGAAGGAGGTTACACCGAAATGAAAAAGATCCTGATCATCGTCCTGGCGCTGTGCCTGATCGCGGCGTCCACCGTCACTGTGGCTTCGGCCTCGGGAACGCATCTCAATAAGAAGAGCGCCTATGTCTACGTGGACATGACCTACAAGGTGTCCCTGCTGACCGGGAGCGGCAAGACCATCTCTCCCTCCAAGGTCAAGTGGTCCTCCAGCGATACGAAGGTGGCCAAGGTCAGCAGGAAAGGTGTGGTGACCGGCGTCGGCGAGGGCTTCGCGCAGATCACGGCGAAGTATAAGAAATCGTCCTACACCTTCGTCGCCAAGGTCCGGATGCCTTATTCGGAGGAAGAGATCCGGGCCATCGCCAGAAGCGAGATAGCCAGTGCTTCCGAAGATCCGGCAGACGCAAAGGCAGAGGAGTACGCTGTCCGCACCTGCGTGAACAAACCCATCGCCCTCGACGGGAGCACGGGGATGTTCATCTTCGGGGACAGCACGGCCACGGATGCCCACGGCGGCGGATTCACCTGGGGGAGTCTCATCGCGGATCGGACAGGTTGCAAAGAGCACAACTTCGCTGTGTCCGGCGCGGCTTTCGCGCATCCGCTCGACCCGGGGAAGAAGATCCTGAACCAGGTCAAGTCGGTCGCGGACTGGTCGGACTGCGATATCTGTTTCGTGGCCGCGGGGACGAACGATGGACTCTATAACGTTTCCGCAGCGGAGCTGCGGCAGGGCGTGCAGGGAGTGATCGATGAGATTCGCAAGAACGCGCCGGGCGCCGAGATCGTCTTCATCACCCCCACCCGGACGACGAAGCCCTATCGGGCCCTGCTGCCGCAGATCGCCGGCGCCATCTGCAACACGGCGCTGATCAATGACTGCTCCGTCATCAACGGCTTCGACTTCCCCATCACGCTCTCAGCCGATGAATGGGTGGCCGACCTTACGGATGGCGACGGACTTCATCCCAACGCGGACGGGAAAAAGATATACGCCCGAAGCGTAATGAACGCGCTGTTCTAGAAACAGCGCGTTCGAAAGTGCGAGGTCAAACCATGAGCTTATTTAAAAAGAAGAAATCATCCATGCCGGCCATCGATCTGGTCAAGTTCGAACCCGTCCTGCGCTGCAGCATCTGCTCCGGTGAGCAGGTGCTGTGCCTGAAGGACAGGGAGTCCGGCGCGCTGCATGAATTGATGCTCATCCACTCGTTCTCCGAGCTGGACGAAGTCTGCAGCGTCAACGGGATCGATCCCGGCACTGTGCGAAAGGTCTATTGAGCGGAAGCGAAAGCCGCTGGCTTACACCAGCAGCGCTCCGATTCTCGCCTTTGTCCGTTCTTCGCCCAGGATCTGCTGGATCTCCCAGACGTCCGGGGACTGGGTCCTGCCCATGACGGCCAGGCGGATCACCGTGGAGACGTGGCCAACGTGGCCCTTGTAATCCTCGGGGTGTTTTTTGTAATCCTTGGGCTTGGCGGCGTATCCCATATCCACCGCGATGGCGCGGATCTTGTCGAACCACTGGCTCTGGTCATCGCTGTGATCGTAGCTGTCCAGATAACGCTGCAGGATCTCACGTGCATCTTCGTCGGAGACCTCTTCAGGGACGGGCTCTTCGATCTTGAAGCACTCATCGAAGAAGTAACAGATGAAGTCGAAGATCTGCCGCGCGTAGATCAGGTCCTTACGGGGCTTCTTGCCGTCCCGTCCCAGATCCAGGATCTTCGCCAGATACTCCGGCCCGTAGGCGGAAGCCGCAGCGCCCGAAACATCACTTTCACCTGACGCGCCGGCATCTCCGGCCAGCAGGGGCAGAAGCTCCGGACGGAATTCCTCCGCCCAGCCGATCATGAAGCTTGCCAGCTCATCCGCGGGGGTCCGCAGCAGCACATCCTTGGAAACGTCGTTCAGCTTATCCAGGTCAAACAGCGCGCCGGCGCTGCTCATCTTCTCGGTGGTGAAGCGGAAGTCGTCGATGGAGGCGTCCGGATCAGCCATCCGCCACTCCTCGAAATTGGAATTCAGGATGGTGAGCAGATACTCCTTCACCGCCTGAGGGTGATAGCCTTCACGGCGGTAGTAATCCAGTGAAAGTTCGGGGTCTTTGCGCTTGCTGAGCTTGCGCTTGCCGCCGGTCTCCTCATCCAGCTTCATCAGCACCGCTGTATGGCAGTAGGTAGGAAGCGGGAATCCCAGCTTGTCGAAAAGTTCAACGTGAATAGGCAGGGACATGAGCCACTCCTCGCCGCGAACCACGTGGGTGGTCCGCATCAGGTGATCGTCCACCACGTGGGCGAAATGATAGGTGGGGATCCCGTTGGCCTTGAGGATGACCACATCCTGATCGTTGGCAGGCATGGCCACCTCGCCCCGGACCGCGTCCTGCACATGGATGTACATCACGCCGTCGTGGTTCACGCACTTCGCGCCGCTGCGGGTGGTGCAGGTGCCGCCGGTCTCATGGCAGCAGTGATCCGGATCGATGATGTTCCCCTTGGAACGGATCCGCATGACGTAGGGCTTGCCCGCCTGAATGTTGGCTTCGATCTCTTCCAAAGTCAGGTCGCGGCATCTGGCGTACTTCCCGTAGATGCCCGTGGTTTCCTTGTTGGCCTCCTGCTCGGCACGTATCTCAGCCAGTTCCTCCTCGGTGAGGAAGCAGGGGTAAGCCTGTCCCCGGAGCACCAGATCCTTCACGAAGGCCTGATAGATCTCCGCACGCTGGCTCTGGTAGTATGGCCCGTAGGCACCGCGGGTCTCTTCGCCTTCGGCCGCTGCGCCCTCGTCAAACTGAATGTCGAAGAACCGCAGGGCGGAGGTGATGGTCTCCACTGCGCCCTCTACGTAACGTTTGTCATCCGTGTCCTCGATGCGCAGGTAGAAAGTTCCGCCGGACTGATGGGCCAGGCGCTCGTCCACGAAGGCGCCGTAGAGGTTGCCCAGGTGAATGAAGCCCGTGGGACTCGGTCCCATGCGGGTCACCATGGCGCCCTCGGGAAGATCCCGCTGGGGATACATGGCTTCGTAGTCCGCCGGTGTTTTATCGATGTGGGGAAAAAGCAGTTCCGCCAGTTTCTGATTATCCATAGATCGTCTCCTTATTTCGCATTCTCCGGGGTCCGCTACATGGACTCCCGCAGGATCTCAACAACTTCTTCTTTTGTCAGCTTCCGGTAGCCGCCGCTGAGCAGGAAGGTACCGGATGCGATGTCCTCGTACATGGATTCCTCCACGCCCAGCTCCTTCAGGTGCATGACGACGCCGATATCCTTCATCCAGCGCTCCAGCTCGGCAAGGCCTGCCTTTGCGACGTCCTCATCGGAACGGCCGGCGGGATCCACACCCCACACGTTGATGGCGAAGCGGCGGAATTTAGCCAGCCCGTCCTTCATGATCCGCCGGTAGTAGGGCAGGGAAACGGCGGCGAGGGTCATGCCGTGGGTAGCATCGGTGACGGCGCCGACAGCCTGACCGATCATGTGGACCTCCCAGTCGGTGGTCTTGCCCCTGGAGATCAGCGTGTTCAGCGCCCAGGTGGCCGTCCACATGATGTTGCTGCGGGCCTCGTAATCCTGGGGATCGGCAACCGCGATGCGGGAGCTGTGGATCAGCGACTTCATCAGTCCCTCCGCCAGATAATCGGAGGTGTTGTCATCCTCGCCGGAGAAATACTGTTCCATTATATGTGACATGATGTCAAAGAAGCCCGCCACCATCTGATACTTGGGAAGCGTCAGAGTATAGGTGGGATTCAGGATGGAAAACTTCGGCATCACATCATCGCCGAACACGTGGCCGATCTTCAGCTTCTGCTCGGGGTGGGTGATGACGGAGCCGCCGTTCATTTCAGAGCCGGTGCCCACCATGGTGAGGATGCAGCCCACCGGAACGATGGGGTTGTTCGGGCGCTCCTGCCGCAGATAGTACCGGTCCCAGGGGTCCTCCTCGCAGTGGATGGACACGGACAGGGCTTTGGCGTAATCGCAGACCGAGCCGCCGCCCACCGCCAGGATCAGGTCGATGTCGTGCTGCCGGGCAAGCTCGCAGCCCTCGTAGAGCTTGTGGACCGTGGGGTTGGACATGACGCCGGGCAGTTCCACCACATTCTTGTCGTTCATCTCCAAAGCCTGGAGCACCTCGTCGTAGATGCCGTTTTTCTTTATGGACCCGCCGCCGTAGACCAGCAGAACGTTGCTGCCGAATTTCTTCAGCTCCCGGTTCAGATACTTCAGCGCGTTGTCGCCGAAGTACAGCCGGGTGGGGTTGCTGTAGCCGAAGTTTCCTAACATTATTATTCTCCTTTTGGTTTCGTGATCGGATTGACGGAATTCATTCTACCATAAAAGTAGCCGCATCGCACCACAGGAAACGGGAAAACCCGGAGGGGAAAAATGCGTCCCGATCAAACTGGAGTATTTTTATCCGGATGAAACCCGTTACAATCGATAAGTATGCAAAGGCAGGAAAAACGCGTTTCCGGTAGCGATTTAAGCGGGAAAAATGCCGGTATTTCCGCCTGGTATTTGCTGTTTTTTTTACCGGAATCAAATCTTTTTTCGCGAAAAAATGGCACTTTTTTTGTTGCGGATGGTTGCCGGAAGGCAAGTGATTTCAACGTGTCCGGCAGACTGGAACCAAAACCCGGCCCTTAAGGATAAAGTTTTTATAAAAAAACCAGTTACATTTGATGTTTTTTGTTGTATAATTCAGTTGTTATTATATATCAAAATTCTGAATATGGAGGTGTTTTATGGCTAAGTATTCACAAGTTGAACAGAATGGTCTGTTTGAACTTACTGAAGAAGCCAGAGCGGAACTCGTGTCTTCCCCTTATTACAACGAAGACCTGAAGCCCTCTACGGTTGCTGAACGTAAGTGGACCACGTACAACATCACGATGCTGTGGGTCGGAATGTCGATCTGTATTCCTTCCCTGTCACTTTCATCAGGACTGATCGGCATGGGCGTATCCCCGTGGCTGGCGGTTATCAACGTAGCGCTTGGT
>CACXCQ010000106.1 GCA_902766185.1 uncultured Eubacteriales bacterium | reverse complement strand
GTATTTTGGGACCGCGAAACTGCAAGGGGCGAATTCATCCCGGCCACTTATAGAAGTGGGGGTATTCTTCGCTGGGTTTTGATAAAAAAGACTTTCACATCAGTACGGTGAAATGGTAGAATAGTGAGTAGTTAAATACCGCGAACGTGAAAGGATACCGGCTATGGGACGCAGGAAAGTATATTACAACGGATATGTATATACCGTAAACGAGGCGGACGATATCGCATCGGCGGTGGTCACCGAAGACGACCGGATCGCTTTTGTGGGAGATGACGCAGGGGCGAAGGCCTTCGCGGGAGAAGACGCGGAGGCGGTGGACCTGGGAGGCAGGATGATGCTCCCGGGCTTCATCGACGGCCACTGCCATCCCATCATGGCAGCCTATCTGATGTCCGGAGTCGTTTTGGATATCGACTGGACCACGGAGCAGAACCTGGACGCGATACGGGAATTCATCGAGGGTCATCCGGAGAAGGAGGCATACATCGGCAACGGATACGCCGAGTGGAACTTCGACGAGCACGGACCGGCAAAGGAGCTGCTCGACGAGATCTGCAGCGATAAACCGGTGATGATCCTGGGCAGCGGCGGTCACGAGGGCTGGGCCAATTCCAAGGCCTTCGAGATGGCGGGCATCACGAAGGAAACCCCCGACCCGGTGCCGGGCCTGCATTACTACGCAAGGGACGAGGAGGGCAACCCTTCTGGCCATGTGGCGGAGAGCCAGGCCATCGACGTCTTCTTCGAGGAGATCGATTTCTTCGACCGGAACGCGCTGGAGATGATCCTGAAAAAGATCTCTGAGGATTATGCTTCCAACGGCGTGACCACCACAGCGGACATGGGCGTCACCTCCATGATCGGCATCGACAACTACCGGGCCGCTCTGGAAATCATCAAGGAAAGCGGATATCTGCAGCGGTTCAACGGGCCGGGCCTGCTTTTGGACGACATAGAGGATGCGCAATACAATCTGGATATCGCCAGAAAGCTGCGGGAGGATTACGATGACGACCGGATGCGGATATCCCTGTACAAGGTCATCAACGACGGCACGATGGAGAGCCGGACCGCAGCCATCAGCGAGCCCTACCCGGAGGACGGTTCCGTGGTGGAGCCGCTGCTGAACGAAGAGGAGATGGCGGACGTGGTGCTCAAGGCAGCCAAAGAGGGGTTTGACATCAACATCCACGCCATCGGCGACGTTGCGGTGAAGTCCGTCATCGCCGCTGCAAAGGCTGTCCGGGAGGCGGGTCTTGCGGACACCAGGATCACGTGCTCCCACTGCCAGTACATCCATCCCGAGGACGTGGCAGCCTTTGAGAAATACAACATTACCGCCAACACCACGGGCGTCTGGTTCTACGGAAACCCGCTGATGGACAAGGTGCTGGGGCACATCAACGACAAAACCTTCCGCATGAAGTCCCTGAAGGACGCGGGCGCGAGGGTGGCCTTCGGAAGCGATTTCCCCGTGGACGAATACGGCAACGAGCCCCTGAAGAGCATCGAGATGGTCGTGACCCGCAGGATGTACGATCAGCCGGATGCTCCCATGCTGAAGCCCTTCGATGAGGTGCTGGAGGTGGAGGACGGCATTCGCGGCTACACCATGCACAACGCCATCCAGCTCCACATGGAGGACAGGCTGGGAAGCATCGAGCCCGGCAAGTACGCGGACCTCATCGTTCTCGAGAAGAACCTTTTCCAGGTGCCGCCGGAGGAGATCCACAAGGTGAAGGTGGAGGAGACCATAATCGGAGGTAAGACTGTATACCGCGCATAGCGGTTTACATAATTGAAATTATTTTATCTTACTGTGTTACTGCAAAAGCAGGCCGGATCGATTCTGTCGATCCCTGAGAAAAGAGGTGAAATTATGGGTAAATCCAGTTACACAGGCGGGCAGATCCTGACTGACGTAACTCCGGGAGTCAAGAAGACGTACTTCTCTGTGGGAGCTATGGTCTTCTTCCTGTACTGCGGCTGCGCAGGCGGCGCCTTCGGCATCGAGTCGATGATCTCGAACTCGGGCCCGGGCCTGACGCTGATCCTGCTGGTGATCCTTCCGCTCATGTGGGCTCTGCCGATCGGATTGTACTGCTCAGAGCTGACCAACCTTGTTCCGGTGCAGGCCGGACCATATGTATGGATGCGTATGGCATTCGGTGAATTCTGGGGATTCTCCTTCGGATTCTGGATGGCGCTGGCCATGTACTTGACCGGTGCGGCATACGTGGTCCTGGCCGTTGACTACATCGGCATGTACATCGCGCTGACACCGGTGACCGCCTTCATTCTCAAAGCCTTGATGATCATCGTGTTTACGATCATCAATCTGCGGGGACTGAAGGACGTACAGGTAGTCAGTATCATACTCTGCATCATCATCCTGGTCGCTTTCGCGGCGGTCACGGTGGTGGGCCTCATCAACTGGGAGCAGAATCCCTTCGATCCCATGATTCCGGAAGGAGGAGACGTATGGTCCAGCTGGGGAACCGGCATAGCCATCGGCGTATGGATGTACTGCGGCTACGTGCTGATCGCCTATGTAGGCGGTGAGGTGGAGAATCCGCAAGTCATCCCCAAAGGAATGAAGATCGCCATCGTTCTGATCGCGGCCTCTTACATTCTGCCTACGCTGGCCGGCATCGTTTCCACGGGACCGTATTCCGACTGGGGCACCAGCATCGACTACTCCACCGTTCTGTCACGGCATCTGGGACCCTGGGCAGGCGTGGCCTTCATGGTATCCGCGGTAATCGCCCAGTGCGCCATCTTCAACGAGGCCATCACTTCGGCGGGACGTTCCTTCATCACGCTGGCGCAGGACAATCTGTGCCCCAAGTTCCTGGCGAAGCTGACGCCGAACAAGGGCATTCCGGCGATCCCGATCATCCTGCTGGGCGTCATCAACCTGATCCTGGTAAACATCAACTTCGAGATCCTGGTCACCATCCTTTCCCCGGTGCTGTTCGTCCTGTACTGCGGCCTGGGCTTTGCGTATGCGAGACTGAGAAAGGATTACCCGGTAGAAAAGAGAGGAAACCTGTACTACGTCAAGAGCAAGCTGGCGCCGGTATATATCGCGGGCTGCCCCCTGATCGTGGGCGTGATCAGCTTCCTGGTCAATGGTACAGAGTACTTCCTGCTGGGATTCATCGTCATCGTGGCGGCGGTCATCTTCTACCCGGTCTGCAAGTGGGTATACGGAGGACTGTACAAGAAGGATCCGGAGAACAATCCCATCAACCCGAAGACCAAGCTGGCGCCGGGAGATCTGGAGCGGTTCGGCTACTTCTTCCTGCTGTTCGGCGCGATCTGCTTCCTGGGCTCCTTCTTCCTGGTATGGTATGAAGGCAGCTGGGGTCCGGATTATTATCTGGAGACATACGGCACCGGCATCATGAGCAACTTCTGGCTGATGATCAAAGTCGCCCGCTGGAGCGGTGTGATCATGCTTGTCCTGGGCATCTTCTTCAAGTTCTACGGCAAGAAGGTGGATCCGATTCCGGAAAACGTCGAATATCACTAAAAAAGGAGAATAGATATGGCAGCAGATAAGCTGTTTACCAACGGCAAGATTTATACGGTGGACGCCCAGAGATCCTGGGCGGAAGCCGTTGCCATCGAAGGAAACACGATCCTTTTCGTTGGAGATCTGGAGTCCGCGAAGGGCTACTGCGATGACTCCACGGAAGTGGTGGATCTGCAGGGAAAAATGATGCTCCCGGGATTCATCGACGGCCACTGCCATCCAATCATGGCGGCCCACTACCTGTGTGGCGTCTATCTGGAGGTGGACATGGATCCGGAGCAGTGCCTGGCGGAGATCCGCAAGTTCGTGGAGGAAAACCCCGACCGGGAGACCTATTTCGGCCTGGGCTACGCGGAGTGGATCTTTGACGAGACCGGCCCCAAGAAGGGAATGCTGGACGAGGACTGTTCGGACAAGCCGGTGATGATCCTGGGCAGCAGCGCCCACGAGGCATGGGTGAACACGAAGACCCTGGAGCTGGCGGGCATCACGAAGGACACGCCGGACCCGATTCCGGGATTCCACTATTTCCACCGGGACGCGGAGGGAAACCCCACCGGACACCTGGTGGAGGCGGGTCCCCAGAACATGATCTTCGAGAAGGTCAATTTCTTCGATGAGGCCACGGTGTGCTCCATCATCGAGCAGAACTCTCTGGAGTATGCCACCATGGGCGTGACGGCGACCTGTGACATGGGCGTGCCGGAGTACGGCCAGAAGTTCCTCCATCAGGCGCTGCCGGAGATGATCGAGAAGGGGACGTACCTGCAGCGGTTCTTCGGCTGCGGGGAAATGCTGGCGGACACCCGGGATACCGAGCGGATCATGGAAGCGGTGATCGAAAACAGCACTAAGTACAACACCGACTGGCTCAACATCCACTTCCTGAAGATCATCAACGACGGAACGCTGGAGACAAGATCCGCCGCCCTGAGCGAGCCCTACACGGAGGACGGTTCCATGGTGGAAGCGCTGCTGACGAGAGAGGAGATCGCGGAGCTCGGTCTTCGGGCCGCAAAGGCAGGTCTGGACATCAATGTCCACGCCATTGGAGACGAAGCCATCAGCGGGACTCTGGCCATGGCGAAAGCCATCCGGGAAGCGGGCTACGATGACACGCGCATCGTGAACTCCCACTGCGATTACGTGAAGGACGAGGAGCTGGAGCTTTTCGGCAAATACGACGTCATCGCCAATACCACCTGCGTATGGCACTATGGCAATCCGGACATGGAAGCGGTGATCGGCGACCGCCAGAACCGCACCTTCCGCATGAAGTCCATGATCAACGGCGGATGCAGAATGGGCCAGGGCTCAGACTTCCCCGTGGACGAGTTCGGCCGGGAGCCGCTGAAGGGCATCGAGATGGGTTGTACCCGTCAGCTCTTCAATCATCCGGAGCTTCCGATTCTGAAGCCCTATGAAGAGAAGCTGTCCGTGGAGGACGGCATTGCAAGTTACACCATCAACAACGCGTATCAGATGCACATGGATGACAAGCTGGGCTCCATCGAAGCCGGCAAGCTGGCCGACTTCGTGATCCTGGAGAAGGACCTCTTCGAGGTGCCCCTCAGCCAGATCCACAGCGTCAAGGTCTGCGAGACCATCGTGGACGGAAAGACCGTATTCAGGAACGCGTAACATTCCGGCGCGCCCCGCCAGAAGGCGGGGCGCGCTTTTTTTGCGAAGAGGGAAAAACCATGAAACAATACTTGCTGCGATGCGGGGCCTTTTTTGACGGCGTCCATCAGGAACTCAAGGAAAACGTCGACATTCTCGTGGAGGGAAAGCTCATTCGGGCCGTGGGCGAAGACCTGCCTTTGCATGAAGACGTAGAGGTCATCGATCTGACGGACCGGACGGTGATGCCGGGGCTGATCGATTCCCACGTGCACTATGAATTCTTTGACCCGGCTACCTTCAACCAGTTTTCCATCACCGATACGGACGAGCGCAAAGCGCTGAACATGGCCCACAACTGCATGGAGGCGCTGGGGAAGGGGATCACCACGATCCGCACCACGGGGACGGCGTTTCGGGGCTTCGGCTGCCTGGACGTGAAGCGGGCCATCGATATGGGGCTGTTTCCCGCAGCCAGAGTGATCGCGGCGCCCCACGCGCTGGGGATTCCCGGCGGGCACTGGGATTTCTCGACCTTCGGCGGCAACACCAACCCTGCGCTCTGCGAATTCCTGACCCAGCCCTACGCCATCGGCTCCGGGGCGGAGGACTTCAAAAGGCTGGTCCGGCAGCAGGTGAAGTACGGGGCGGATTTCATCAAGATCATGGCCACCGGGGGATTCGCTTCTCCCGGGGACGATCCGGATGAGCTGCAGCTGGATGATGAGGAACTGGAGGCCATCATCCGGACGGCCCACGCCTGCAACAGGAAGGTGGCCGCGCACGCCTACGGCTCCGTCTCCATCGATAAGCTTCTGGAGCTGGGGATCGATGAGATCGAGCACGGGACGCTGATGGAGGAGCACACTGCGGAGCAGATGGTGAAGAGCGGCGTGCACTACGTGCCCACGCTCTATTCACTAGTGGGGGATCCGGAGGAGCCGGGTGCTCCCGCGGGGATGGGCACTTCCGAAGTGCCGGGTGCTCCCACAGGGATGGGCACTTCCGGAGAGCCGGATGCTCCCGCGAAGCGGGCTCAGGCGCCGAAGCCGCCGGCCTACCAGCGCAAGCTGGACAAGTACGCGGCTCAGCTGGAGCAGAGCCGCGGCATCGTCCTGA
Source organism: uncultured Eubacteriales bacterium (assembly GCA_902766185.1). GTDB lineage: Bacteria > Bacillota > Clostridia > Peptostreptococcales > Anaerovoracaceae > Lentihominibacter. Next base: position 1,388 of record CACXCQ010000106.1, on the reverse strand, counting down.
AACTCATCCTGGACGGACAGCTGGTCATGGGTCTGGGCTCCGACATCGTGGCCGGGGTCGCCAGCACCGAAGGATGGCGCGAGTTCAAATGCTGGCGCGATCTGGGCATTCCGGCACTGCGGACACTGGTGGCCGCTACCTCCGATAACGCGAAGATCATCGGCCGGGAGGATCTGGGGGTCCTCGCCCCGGGAAAGACCGCGGACATCACCGCCTGGGACAGCGATATTCTGGAGGATCACAGCGCTCTGGAGGGCAGTCACTGCACCTTCGTCATGAAGGAGGGCGCAATAAAAAAATCCACCTGAAAAAACTTTTTTTGCCATCTTTACACGTTCTTCACTTTGCAGTATCATAATGTTTCGTGAGCGGGGATATTCCTGCCTTTACATAGATATCAGGGGTGCTGAAAAGGATGAAAAAGAACGCTATTATCACGGTGCTGGCAGTTGCGCTTGTCTGCTCCGCGTATTCTGTATTTGTCTGGGGTAATGTTGCCGGCGAGGATACGTATCCGGCCGCGTTTGCCGTGGAAAAGAAGACGGAACAGACGGCGGGCACCTGGAATGAAAATATACTGACGGTAGGGAAGGCAGCCTCGAAGGCCAAGGCTGGAGCCGGAACGGATGCGAAGGCTGGAGATGGTACGGCTGTAGACGCGAAGAGCCCGGATGCGAAGACGAAGTCCGGCGCGGCTGAGTCCGGAGCGCCTGGTTCTGGTGCGGTGAAGGTGGAACCGGAAACCTGCATCAAGGTCCTGGGTGTCATCGGCTCCCGGGCGACGGTGAGGCTTTACTCCACCACGAAGCTCGATGAGCCGTCCTACTACGACCTCTACACCATAGAGAAGAAAGATGGCAGGTGGGTGAAGAAGGCCTACATCAGGAGCATCGAAGTGCCGTCGGCGAAAGAAACCAGAACCGGCAAGTACAGATACTACAGCGACGTCGTTCTGCTCGAATGGCTTTCCAAAGGACACGTCTACCAGGTCATCCCCCACGAAGAGGGGAACAATCACAGCAGCGTTCCGTTCTGGGTGAAGGAACGCAGGTGAATAACGATCGATCATCAGATCATTCAGAAGAGGCCAATGCGCGAAATCACAAGAGATCGCCGCGGCCTCTTTTCTTTTTGTGTGGAGAGGCTGTGGGTGAGCAAGCCTGGCTGGCGGATCTCCGTTCGCTCCCTTAAGAGCGAACGGAACGACTTGGCAGGTCAGTCTGTTCGGTGCGTTTTGCGAAATCCAAAGGAAAAGTCAATGTTATGGTTGTTATATTGTGCTGTAACATTGACTTTTTCAGCTCGAGCGAGTGGATCCGGGAGAGGAGTCAATGTTTCGGACGACTGTAGGAAGGAAAACATTGACTGCATGTGCCGTCCAGCCTTTG
>CACXCQ010000105.1 GCA_902766185.1 uncultured Eubacteriales bacterium | reverse complement strand
ATTCCGTAATCAAAGTCAGGAATGCTCTGTCCGCCGTGCTGGTCGTTCTGGTTCGACTGGATAGCGATGCAGGCCAGAGCGGAATAGCTCTGGATGTCGTTGGGCTCACGCAGATGCCCGTGACCGGTGGAGAATCCGTCCTTGAACAGCTTCTCGATGTCGATCTGACAGCATGTGGTGGTCAGGGTCAGGAAGTCCAGATCGTGGATGTGGATGTCTCCTTCCTTATGCGCCTTGGAATGCTCCGGCTTCAGCACGAACATCTCATCGAAGATCTTAGCGCCCTCCGATCCGTACTTCAGCATGGTGCCCATGGCGGTATCACCATCGATGTTGGCGTTCTCCCGCTTGGTATCGTTGTCCTTGGCCTCCTTGAAGGTCAGATCCTCATAGATCTTCATCAGCCTGGTGTTCATCTCACGTACACGGGTACGCTCCGCTCTGTACAGGATGAATTCCTTGGCCGTTCTGGCGTGGCCGTTCTCGATCAGTACCTTCTCGACCACGTCCTGGATCTGCTCTACCGTCGGCGTCTCGTTGTGGCACACCTCCACCAGATACAGTTCCACCTGCCGGGAAAGGTAGTTCGCCGTGTCTCTGTCGCTTCCGCCCAGCACCTCTGCTGCCTTATATATAGCATCGGAGATCTTGGTGATATCAAAATCTACCGTTCTTCCATCTCGCTTGATTATCTGTTTTATTCCATCCATAACCGCTCTCCTTCCTCTCATACACGCCTCCTGCGCACCTTGTGTGCGCCGACCGCAGACCAACTATATCTTGTGGTCGATCTTGCGTGCATTGTCAATTATACACCAAATATCCACTCCGTCAATACAAAAAAAACAAAAATCCGGCTTTTTTGCCGGATCTCAGTAATATGTATTATGTCTACTTATTGAAGAACTCAGAACGGAGCATGGACATGAGATTCAGGTCATAATACCGGCCGTCTTTTTTCGTGGCGTTCCGGGCCACTCCCTCTGACACGAACCCCAGTTTTTCGTACAGGTTCAGAGCTTTTTTGTTGCCGGTGTAATAGTCCAGCGAGATCCGTTCCATATGCATGAAGGTGAAGAAATATGCCAGCAGAAGACGCATCACCTCTTCGCCGATCCCCTGTCCCCACTTGCTCTTATCACCGATATAGATCTTCGTGATATCCAGTGAATCGCTGTGCCGGTCGATCCTGGTCACCAGAACGCGCCCGATGGGCTTATCCGTCTTCTTGTCCACGATCGTCAGATCCATCTTCGTATCGTCGTTCTTGTCCCGGATGGCTTCATTCACCACATCCTCGTAGGACCGGTCTTCATCGAAAGAAAGGAACTCCGTTACCTCCGGATCCACTTCCCATTCGGCAAAATACTCGTAATCCTTGAACCTGACGTCTCTGATCAGAAGATGCTGATTTTCTGTGATACGTTCCATTTTTTCACCTGCCCTGCATATATTTATGGTAAAATAATCGAGGAAGAAATTCCTTCCATATCATTATATTCGTTTTTTAATCGGTTGACAATGGGAGAAATATAGATTATGAAGCGCTTTTTTCCGGTTCTGTTTGCCTTGATGATGACATTGACCTTAATACTGAGCGGCTGCGGCGAGCAGCAGATCGACCGGAGCAAAGAATTGCAGCAGGCCATGGATACCTGTGACAGTCAGTGGACCCAGACTTTTCCCGACGGCACCGCCACCTTCAGTCAGATCGCGGATTTCGCCGCGGGCTGGGGCGAAAACGCAGGCCTGAAGATCACGAAGAAGACGGATCACTACATCGTCCTGACCAATTCTTCGACGAAAGGACAGAAAAAATCGCCCAACTTGACCGTTTACCTTTCCGTGGACCCGCAGCATCTGCGAGGCAGCGTCCCGAAGCTCTCCCTGGGTCTGTCCTCCCTACTTGGGCCTCTCAAGCACGGCCGGATCCGGCTCATCATCGCTGAAGCCGGAGAAGAGGACTATCCCGGTGCCGAGGCGCTCAGCAGCAAATACATGAAATGCGATCATTTCATCTACCTGTACGATGGCGGTTCCGCTGCCGTCTATACCGCAGGCCCGATGACGGCCCTGGGCAATCTCTCCTGCAATGCCGCCCGGAAGTCCCCGGATTACGACAACGCCTACCGGATCTCCATCAAGATCCCGGAGCAGATCGACCCCTACAGCTTTGACAAATCAACTTCCCTGCCCAATCCCATCAATGTCGTCGGCGATCTTCTGGCTTCCGCCAAGAGCTCCGGAAGGCTGTTTGAGATCGCCTCCTTCACCGCCAAGGACAACGGGGATTACCTCCCCTCCGAGGCAAAGGCAGTGGTGGTAATCGACGACAATAACGTCGAAGCATTCCAGAAGCGCTTCGACACTTCCTTCGAGGCCTTCCAAAAACGCTTCGAGGATCTGGACCAGGGAGACGAAAACGATGAAGAGGTCGTGCCGGAGACCTTCACCTACACCATGGAACCGGTGGATCTTCCCAAAACCGTTCTGAAGCAATCCGCCAGCGACAATATCATCAGCCTGATGTACACGCTGCAGACCGGGATCCATCTGCAGGATGAAGAGGATGGCGCGATCACCGCCGCCTCCTACATCCGTTCCCTGTCCACGAAGGGCGGCGAATTCTCCCTGGTCATGGATATGCGCAGCCGGGACAGCAGTTCCATGGAGGAAATGTCCTCGAATTACGAGATCACTTCGGGACTGTGCGACGTGAAGTACAAAATGAAGGAACCCGTTCGTCTCTGGACCTGCACGAAGGACAGCAGCCTTGCCGCATGGTTCACGGCATCGGTGAACGATGAAAAGGACGATCCCATCCGGATGCAGAGCTCCGAGTGCGATATCCTTTACGCCGCGGGGGATCACCCAGACATGATCGCCTATCGCTACGACAAGGATGACCGGGACGCGGCCCTGGACAACCTTCTGTCCTACTGCACCTCCCTGTCCAGCCATGACTGATCATCTCCTGCGCAGGCAGGAACGGATAGTATAATATAGTATAATAAGGAAAGAAAATGCGGCGGTCCGGTACGGACCGCCGCATTGTTATATTCAATAATTCTATTCTTCGATTCTCATGATGTTGGCGCCGAGAGCTCTCAGCTTTTCGGCGAAATGCTCATAGCCCCTGTCGATGTGATAGATCTGGGAAACCTCTGTGGTCCCCTCTGCCACAAGTCCGGCAAGTACCACCGATGCTCCCGCGCGAAGGTCAGTCGCCACCACCTGGGCTCCCTGCAGCTTCTTCCCTCCGGGAATGATCGCCGCCTTGCCCTCCGTCTTGATGTTCGCGCCCATGCGGTTGAATTCACCCACGTGCATGAACCGGTTCTCGAAGACCGTCTCGATGACCACGCTGGGACCTCTTGCCACAGTCAGAAGGGCCATGAAGGGAGACTGCATATCCGTGGGAAAACCCGGATACGGCAGAGTCTTGATGTCCGTGGAGACCACCGGCTGCTCATCTGCGCAGACCAGCGTTCCCTCGTCCGTCATCAGGATCTTCACGCCGCATTCTCTCAGCTTGGCGATCACCGCCTTGAGATGATTGGGAACCATATTGCGAATGAGCACTCTTCCTCCAGTGATGGCAGCCGCCACCATGAACGTGCCCGCTTCGATACGGTCGGGGATCACATGATGAGAAACACCGCCGAACTTCTCCACGCCTTCGATCTTGATGGTGTCCGTTCCGGCACCCTTGATCCGCGCGCCCATCTTGTTCAGGAAGTTGGCCAGATCAACGATCTCCGGCTCCTGCGCGGCGTTTTCAAGAATAGTCGTACCCTCTGCCAGAGACGCGGCCATGATGATGACCTCCGTCGCGCCTACGCTGGGGAAGTCCAGATAGATATCGTTGCCGTAGAGCTTCTCTGCCTTTGCGTCAACGATTCCCCTGGAAAGCTGCTCCTCATCGATCACCGCTCCGAGAGCCCGAAGACCCTTCAGATGCAACTCGATGGGACGCTCGCCGATGGCGCAGCCCCCGGGAAGATGGATCACCGCCCGTCCTGTTCTAAGCAGCAGCGCTCCCAGCACGAGGATCGACGCGCGCATCATCTTAACCAGGTCATAGGGCGCCTCACAGCAGAGTTCGCCGGAGGCATTTACCTCCACCCTGTTGTTCTCGTAATCCGTGACCACGGACGCGCCCAGGCTGTCCAGCAGTCTGCACATTACATCCACATCTCGCAGTGCGGGTACATCCTTGATGATGCAATTCTCCGTAGACAGCAGCGTTGCTGCCAGTATGGGGAGGACCGCATTTTTTGAACCACTGATGGTGACCTCACCTGTCAGTGGTCCGCTCTTCTGTACTAAAAATTTTGCCAAAGCACCATACCTCCGGAAAGCGAATGTTACAGGCCTGAATGAGGTCTAACGATCACAGCTGCTGCAGTTCCTTCACGCAGTTGGCACAGACATTTTTGCCGTGGATCTTCTGAATCCCGTCTGAATTACCGCAGAAAATGCATGCCGGCTGATACTTCTTCAGCATGATGGATTCGCCGTCAACGTAGATTTCAAGGGGATCCCTGATCTCAATTCCCAGTGTACGCCTGAGTTCGATGGGAAGCACGATTCTTCCCAGCTCATCGACTTTTCTCACGATTCCAGTTGCTTTCATCGATAACTCCTTTCTATTGTCATTCCCT
>CACXCQ010000104.1 GCA_902766185.1 uncultured Eubacteriales bacterium | reverse complement strand
GGAGTATCCCCTGTTCGTGAAGCCGGCCAGATCCGGTTCCTCGGTGGGCATCAGCAAGGTCAATCAGAAGGAGGACCTTCCCCGGGCAATCCGTACTGCCTTTGAAGAAGACAGCAAGGTCCTGGTGGAGGAAGCAATAACGGGAAGAGAGCTGGAGGTTGCGGTGATCGGCAACGAAGATCCGTCAGCATCCGGTATAGGAGAGATCTTCGCCGCCGGCGAGTTTTACGACTACGGCGCGAAGTATGAGGACAGGGGATCCAGGACGGACATCGTCACCGACCTTTCCCCGAAGATGCAGCAGGAGATCAGGGAAACTGCGCTGCGGATCTACCGCATTCTGGAGTGCAGAGGACTGGCCCGGGTGGACTTTTTCCTGAGCGAAGACGGCAGAGTGGTCTTCAACGAGATCAATACCCTGCCGGGATTCACCCAGATCAGCATGTATCCCGCTCTGTGGGAGGCTGCAGGACTGGAGTATCCGGCGCTGATCGACGGACTGATCGGTCTGGCGCTGGAGTAACGCGGTGCGAGAAGCGGAGTGAGGCCTATGAGTAGTACAAAAGGAAAAAGCAAGGGAGGACTCGGAGCCAGAATCCAGCGGGTCAAAGAAGGAGATGGGTATATCCCGTTTCCGGCGCTGGCTGCACTGCTGCTGATCCTTCTGGTGGTGGAGATCGTATTCTGCGCCATGGTGGTGAATATGGGGATCCTGCCGGCACAGTACATCGCGCTGATCATCGTGTGTCTGCTGGCGATCGACGCGGGGATCGTCGCGCTGATCCTGAACGGCAGCGGCGGACGCAAGCGCTATTACACCGGATTGATCATCGGGGCGCTGATGCTGGTGCTGCTCCTTCCCGGAACGTATTTCGTCATGGACGCGGGAAGCGCCCTGGAGAAGCTGACCAGAGAGAGCAAGCAGTGGGAGAAGTATGACGTGGTCGCCATGAAGGACAGCGCCTATGAGACGGTCGAGGACATCACCGGAAAGACCGTCTACGTCCTTCCCCAGAACGACAAGATGACGACGGAAGCCCAGGAAAAGCTGGTGACCAAGGCCAGCGTGAACCTGGATGACACCGATAAAGATATCGTGTCCCTGTCGAACCGCATCTGCGACGAGAAGGGTCAGGTCCACGACGAGCTGATCCTGCTGAGCGATTCCCAGTACGGGATGCTTTGCGATGACAACAAGGCGTTCAAAAAGAATTCCAAGGTCATCTATACCGAGAAGGTGATGCGCCGTTCGGACGCCAAGAGCTCGGATATCGACGTGACGAAGGATCCCTTCAACATCTACGTCACCGGCATCGACATCTGGGGAGAGATCGACAAGGTGTCCAGAAGCGACGTGAACATGATCGTCACCGTCAACCCCCAGACCAGGACCATCCTGCTGACCTCCATGCCCAGGGACAGCTACGTGCCCCTGCATTCCTTCGGCCAGCTGGACAAGTTGACTCACTCCGGCATCTATGGCGTGGACGAGACTCTGAATACCGTCAGCGACTGGCTGGACGTGGACTTCGATTACTACGTGAAGATCAACTTCTCCATGGTGGTGAAGCTGATCAACGCCATGGGCGGCATCAGCGTCTATTCCGACTATGAATTCGATTCGGCCATCTCCGACTGGCATTACGTGAAGGGCAAGAACCGCCTCAGCGGCAAGGGAGCCCTCTACTTCGCCCGGGAGAGGAAGGCCTTCGAGAAGAGCGATGAGCAGCGGATCAGGAACCAGCAGAAGGTAATGGAGGGGATCATCAACAAGGTCACCAGCCACAAAGAGATCCTGCTGAACTACAACGAGCTGCTGAGCATCGTGGGCGAGAACATGGCCACCAACCTGAGCGACGACGATCTGAAGGCGCTGGCCAGAATGCAGCTCAAGGATATGGATACCAAGTGGACGGTGGAGAAGTACAGCATCGATGGAGAGGACGCCACCATGGGAACCTACAGCATGGGCATGGGAAGACCTCTGTTCGTTTCCATCCCGGACGAGAAGTCCGT
>CACXCQ010000103.1 GCA_902766185.1 uncultured Eubacteriales bacterium | reverse complement strand
TTCGCCGCGTCGGCGCTCCGACGCGGCGCGCCGCATCAGTTTACCACACGGAGTACGGCTCGTCGCCGTAAGCCTTTGTCAGCAGTTCACGCGCGGTCTTGCAGGGATCGGACTCGCACTTCCATCCATCCTTTTCGATGACCATGGTCATCCGGTCTTTTGAATCGTACTTGTCCCAGGTGGTGCCTTCAATCGAAGGATCGCCTGTCTTTGCGAAATTGACCCACGCTTCCTGAGCCTTCGCCGCGGTATCCGGATCTACCTCTCCGGCGTAGATGTCATCCTCAAGATTGTTGAAGACGTAAGCCAGTTCGATGGCGTGGACCGCGCTCTTGTACATGTTGTCCCTGGTGGAGGGAACCTTCCAGAGGTAGGCGTACGTATCGCCGCCGGCATCGGAGTAATTATCCGCAAAATGCATGATCTCGTATCTCCAGGTCTCGGTCACGAAGCCGGACTTGGCGAGAGCGGATTTCACTTCCACATCTCCGGCATATTCATCCGGCACGATGCTCTCTTCGTACTTGATAAGCTCTTCCAGCGCGGCCTTTCCTTCGTCATCGGCATCGCCGTAGGCCTCGTCATACATGGCATCCATACCCTCGACCCAGGAGGCGAACTTCTCTTCCGGAGTCTCGCCCTCGGAGTCCTCCTGGAAGTAATTCCACTCGTCGTTGTTGGTACCCACCATGATCTCGACACCGTTCTTGGCTGCGTCCTCCACCGCCTTATCGATATCCTCGGGGATGATGTCGCCGTCAGCCACCACGCCGCAGCATTCGTCAGCGATCCACTGCTCGCCGTCCAGCTTCATCCACTCGTCGCCGCTGATGGCCAGCAGATCATCCATGTTCTTGGCGCCGGAGGCTTCCATAATATAGTTCGCGAACTCCTGCGCGTCCTCTCTGGTGCCCACCGGCAGTCCGCCGCTCTCCGCGATAGCCCGCTTGAACAGACCCTTCGCCTTGGGGGAGATGGTCAGAGCCGTGGTGGACCATCCGCCTGCGGACTCACCGAAGATCGTTACGTTATCCGGATCTCCTCCAAAGGCAGCCGCGTTCTTCTGGATCCATTCCAGAGCCGCGATGTGGTCCCGGATACCCAGATTGATGTCCGTGTATTCCTCGCCGCCTTCGATCTTGGAGAAGTCCGCCCAGGACATGAGGCCCAGCCGGTAATTGCAGGTGATGAGGATCACATCATCGTGGGCAGCCGCGAAATTCTGGCCGTCATACATGGGATCCGTAGTACCGCCCCAACCGTAAGCGCCTCCGTGGAAGAAGACCATGATAGGCTTCGGCTCTTCAGATCCGACGATGCCCTCGTTCTCCCAGATATTCAGGGTCAGGCAGTCCTCATTCTTCGGGAAAGACGAAGCCGGCTCCGTGGGCCATTCATACTGCAGCGCCGTGTAGCCGAAGTCATAGCATTCGATCTCTTCGTCGCTGGGATCCGGGGCTACAGGTGCCTTCCATCTGAGCTCATTCACCGGAGGCTTCGCATAGGGAACGCCCTTGAACGATGTAACGCCGTCCGTGGTCTGTCCCAGCATGACACCGTTTTCGCAGGTGATCTTCACCGGCTCTCCGGCAGTCGACGCATCCTCGGCTTCCCCGTCTCCGCCAGATCCGCCGCACCCGGCGAACAGCATGACCATGCTCAGCGCCATGATGCTGAGCAGCGTGATCAACAGTTTCTTCTTCATGTCCGTTTCTCCTTCCTGTTCATTTACATGTGCCTATCTTACCATAAGATGACAGAACATTCGATACATTTCCTTTTTTTCGTGACAAAATAATGTGTATATAATGCTTGGTGATGGTACAATGTTTCCGGGTGAAAAAATGAAAGCACGATTCGCCGCATTCCTTGTGGCTCACAGCAAACTCATACTGGTCATTTTTATCATCCTCGCCCTGTGCTGCGGGATGCTGATTCCCTTTGTTCACGTGAACGAGGATATGACGAAATACCTGCCGAAGGATTCCTCCATGCGTCACGGCCTGGACCTGATGGAGGCGGAGTTCGGAGAGGAATCCTCTTCGAACCTTCTTGTCATGTTCGGCGATCTTCGGAACGCAAAAGAGAAAGCCCAGGTTTTGCATGACCTGGAGGAGATCCCGAACGTGGAATCCGTAGATTACGAATCGGGCGATGAGGACTACAACCGGGGGCAGTACACCCTGTATATCGTCAACAGCGACAGCGAACAGTACTCCGATGAGGCCTCCGTCATCTGGGAGACCGTCCGGGACACGTACGGGGAAAGCCACGACCTGACTCTCGGCGGGAGCATCAACGATGCCAACGTAGAGGGCCTGCCTTTGTGGATCACGGCGACCGCGGTGGGGCTGATCTTCCTGATCCTGATGATCATGGCCAGCTCATGGATCGAGCCGGTGGCGTTCCTGATCACCATCGGCGTGGCGGTGCTCATCAACATGGGTACCTATATCCTGTTCCCCAGCATTTCCAAGACTTCCTTCGGCATCGTCGCCATTCTGCAGCTCGCCCTCAGCATGGACTATTCCATCATGCTTCTGAACCGTTACCGCCAGCAAAGGCAGGTCACGGCGGATAAGCGCCAGGCTATGCGGGATTCCCTCAGCCTGTCCTTCGGTGCCATCACCGGCAGTTCGCTGACTACCTTTGCGGGTCTTCTGGCCCTGGTGTTCATGAGCTTTACCATGGGCGCGGACATCGGTCTGGCTCTGGCAAAGGGCGTCATCATCAGCCTGCTGTGCATCTTCACCGTGCTGCCGGCTTTGCTTCTGGGCTTCGACGATCTGATGCTGCGCACGGCCAAGAAGACGCTTCCCTTCGATCATCCGAAGCTGAGCCGCTTCCAGTTCCGCATGCGGGTCCCGATCACCCTGCTCTTTCTGGCGTTGTTCGTCGCCGGGTTCTTTGCCCGCAGCGGCGTGGATTTCTCCTACTCCCAAGGGCAGGAGACTGACATCGACAAGGTGTTCGGATATGAAAACAGCATCGTCATGGTCTACGATGATCAGGATCACAAAGCCGCCGCGTCTCTTGCGGAGGCACTGGACGAAAAGGACGTGGTGCGTAGCGCTGTCTGTTATGAAAGCACCCTGGGCAAAAGACGGACCGCCGAAGATATGCGGAGCTTCATCGAGGATATGGAGGATAACGAAGGCCCGGACGAAGATCAGAACGAGGAACTTGACGAGGATATGATCCGTCTGATCTACTACGATCATTACGCTTCCGATGCAGATCTGAAGCTGACCATTCCGCAGTTCGTGGGCTATCTCCAGAACGATGTCCTGGGCGACGAACAGTTCGGCAGCTCCGTGAGCCAGGAGAGCCGGGATCAGATCGACGACATGGAAAAATTCACCGACGCCTCCTCCCTGACCCGCCAGCGCGGTGCTGGCGGACTGGCTTCCTTCTTCGGGATGAAGAAGTCCGATGCCGGCCAGCTTCTCCTGTACCAGAAGATCAAGTCCGGAGCCGGCGGCGGGGCCATGACCGTTCCCGGGTTCGTCAACTTCCTCATTAACGAAGTGGCTTCGGACAGCGACTACGGGAGCATGCTCGATGCCAAGTCGCTGAAACAGTTGAAGAGCCTTCAGGTGTACACGAAGAAGGGCACCATGACGAAGCCGCGGATCTACCGCTCCGCAGCAAAGATCCTGGGCATGAGCAAGTCGCGTATGCGAATGATCTACGTGAACCGCCTGGCGGCGCAGATGGCCAAAAGTGCGGGAGGCGGCGATGACAGCGGGAGCACGGGCGGTGTTCCCCAACTCAACGGGAGCACGGGCGGTGTTCCCCAGTTCAGCGGGAGCACCATGAGCATCGCCGAGCTGGCCACTGTGCTGGATCAGATGCTCCGGGACCCCGCTCTGAAAGACCAGTTCGGCGACGAGAATCAGAAGCTTCAGATGCAGCAGCTCGTTGCCGGTCTTCAGCAGATCGGCATGATGGATCCCGGCTCATACGAGATGACCGGAATGCTGCAGGCGCTCGCCGGTTATGGCATCGAAATAGATCCCCAGCTTCTGGGACTGGCATATCCCTACCACATGGTGAGGGACTATCCGAAGGAGCACCTGCTTTCCGTTCAGAAGCTGGTCCACTACATGCTCTCTGACAAGGGCATCCGCAGTTCCATGTCAAAAAAACAGCGGAGTCAGTTCACGACGCTGAAGAAAGTCATCGATGCTTCCGTGAAGAAAAAGCACTTATCCCCTACCCGCATGGCCGGGCTTCTTGGAATGAACTCCTCCGATGCCCGCAGCGTCTATCTGCTCCATCAGTACCGGCACGGGGACACCAGCAGCTGGACCATGTCGCCGCAGCAGTTCATCAATTTCCTCGTGGGCAGCGTGCTGACCGATCCGAAGATGAGCGGTCGCGTCGGTGGATCCGCGGATGATCTTCGGCTGGCTCAGAAGATCATCAACAACGTCGTGGCCGGAACTGCCTTCACGTCAAAGGAACTGGCTGATCTGCTGGGGGACAGGTCTGGGGATATGAGCGAGGACGACCTGGCTCTTGTGTATGAGCTCTATGGATCGGAGAACAAGTACGATGAGTCCTGGACCATGGACCTTATGGGGATGGTCCACCATCTGACGGATAAGATGCTGGACCGGCCGGCCTTTGCATCGGCCATGGATGAAGATCAGCGTGCGGACGCGGAGGAAATGCGCGCAGACCTGGACGAGGCTGCGGAGCTGCTGGAAGGAGCTCACTACGGGCGGATGATGATCACGGCGGACCTGCCGGAGGACAGCGATGAGACACGGGCGTTCATGGATGATCTGACCGCCTATACCGATGCCAATTTCAAGGGTGACACCTACCTGATCGGAAGCACCCCCATGGCTTACGAGATGTCTCAGTCGTTCCACGCCGAACTGAACCGGCTCACGCTGATCACTGCGCTGTTCATTCTGTTCATCGTTCTTCTGACCTTCCGGCGGCTGGCTACGCCGGTGATCCTGGTGCTGATGATCCAGTGCGCGGTGTTCCTGACCATGGGCGCCATGACCGCAGTGCATTACGACATGAATTATCTGGCCCTGCTCATCGTCCAGAGCCTGATGATGGGCGCCACCATCGATTACGCCATCATTTATTCATCGTATTACGTGGAAAAACGAAAAGAACTGTCCCCGGTGGAGGCTATCCGGGCGTCCTTCAAGGGATCTTTGCAGACGATCCTGACCTCCGCGACGATCCTCATCGCTGCCGTGGGGGTCCTGAGTTTCGCCTTCAGCGAGCCCGCGACCAGGCAGATCTGCCGGATCCTTTCTCTGGGCTGCCTCATCGCCACCCTGCTGGTGATCTTCCTTCTGCCCGGGATCCTGTCCTGTCTGGACCGGTGGGTGGTGAAACGCCCGGCCCGCTGAGGGCGGGATGCGGGCGCGCGAGGGCTCGACGCCGCGGACGGCCGGGGCATGCCGCTGTTCTGCTGCCGGCCCGCGACCTAGCAGTGCTGCCCTTCCTTCAGAAATGTACACTTCCCCGCAAGCACGCATTCGCTGCAGGGCGCAAGGCGGCCTGTGACGGGATGATCCGCCAGACCTACAAGAGCGGTGATGGATTTATGCGGCACCATCATATCTCCCGCAGTCACCGTCAGACCGATCTTTCGCGGCGCGTCTGTGCTTGCAAGGATCTCCCGCTGATACCGGATCGGATAATCCCCGTAGCCGGGGCTGAATCTTGACGTCGAAAAAACGCCGGGAAGCTT
>CACXCQ010000102.1 GCA_902766185.1 uncultured Eubacteriales bacterium | reverse complement strand
GGGAGGAGATCATGGAAACATTATTGGAGAAACGAAACGAGATCGACCGGCAGATCCGAACGCTGTACCAGAAGCGTATGGCTCTGAGCGAGGAGATGGGATCCGGGGAGACAACAGGCGGCCTGCGCCAGCTTTTGCAGGAGACGATCGACAATTCGGAGAAGTCATTCCCGGAATATGCCACCGTAGCCTGCCAGGGCGTGGAGGGGGCGTATTCCGAGGCGGCAGCGCGCAGGCTGTTTCAATATCCCGGAATCATGTACTTCCGCAGCTTTGAAAACATTTTCACCGCCATCGAAAGCGGGCTCTGTGAATACGGGATCCTGCCCATCGAAAACAGCACCGCCGGATCGGTGAACAAGAACTACGATCTGATGAGCGCCCATAAGTTTTATATCGTTCGCAGCGTTCGGCTGAAGATCGATCACGAGCTGTTGGCCAGGCCGGGCACGAAGCTGTCGGATATCCGTGAGATCTATTCCCACCAGCAGGCTCTGGATCAATGCGAGAAGACCCTGCGCGCCAGGTTCGGGGACGTGAAGCTGACCGTGTGCTCCAACACGGCAGAGGCGGCGAGGATGGTGGCGTCTTCGGAAGGCGGGGACAAGGCCGCCATCTGTTCCCCTGACTGCGCTGCCCTCTACGGACTGGAGTGCCTGATGGATGATATCCAGGATCACAACCACAATTACACCAGGTTCATCTGCATCGCGAAAAAGCCGGCGATCTACGCGGGAGCGGACAAGACGAGCTTTCTGGCAGTGCTGGCCAATAAGCCCGGAAGCCTCTACCAGGTGTTGAAAAAGTTCAACGATATCGGATATAATCTTATCAAGCTGGAATCCAGGCCTATACCGGAAACCGAGTTCCAGTTCATGTTCTATTTTGACTTCGAGGCATCCGTGTACCACAAGGATTACATCGACACCCTCTGTGAACTGGAGGAGTTGTGTGAACGGATGGAATATCTGGGAAGCTACAGCGAAAAAATCTGACGTGCTGACACAGGGAGGAAGCAATGATCACAATATTAAAGGCAGATGCCACAAAACAGCAGAGAGATAATCTGATCCAGTGGTTCGAGTCACAAGGGCTTAAGGTCCACATTTCCAAGGGAGAATTCCAGACTGTTCTGGGGCTCGTGGGGGACACCTCCCGGGTCGATGAAAGCCTGGTGGAAGCCCTGGAGATCGTGGAGAGAGTCACCCGGGTCACGGAGAGCTATAAGGCGGCCAACCGCAAATTCCATCCGGAGGATACGGTGGTCGAGGTAGGCGACGTGAAGATCGGCGGCGGAGGATTCGCCATGATCGCGGGGCCATGCTCCGTTGAATCGGAAGCGCAGATCCTGGAGATCGCCCGCAGCGTCAAGGCCTCCGGGGCTTCGCTGCTGCGGGGCGGCGCGTTCAAGCCGAGAACGTCCCCCTATGATTTTCAGGGGATGCGGGCAGAGGGACTGGAGCTTCTGCTGGAGGCGAAGGAAGCTACGGGAATGCCCATCGTCACGGAGATCATGAACGCCGATCACCTGCCTTTGTTCGAGAACGTGGATGTGATCCAGATCGGCGCCAGAAACATGCAGAACTTCGAACTGCTGAAGGCCGTCGGGAGAACGAACAAGGCGATCCTGCTGAAGCGCGGCCTGGCCAACACCCTGAAGGAGCTGCTGATGAGCGCGGAATACATCATGTCCGAGGGCAATGAGAACGTGATCCTCTGCGAACGAGGGATCCGGACATTTGAAACATATACGAGGAACACCCTGGATCTGTCGGCCATCCCGGCGCTGCGGGAGAAGACTCACCTGCCCATCGTGATCGATCCCAGCCACGCCACCGGCAGAGCATCCCTGGTCGAGCCCATGGCCCTGGCGGCTGCCGCTGCCGGAGCGGACGGGATCATGATCGAGGTGCACAACAATCCGGAGCAGGCCCTGTGCGACGGCGCTCAGTCTCTGACCCCGGCCCAGTTCGACCGCCTGGCGAAGAGGGTCCTGAAGGTGAGAGAAGCCATTCTTTAGGGCGGAAATAAAGGAGAAGGGGAGAAAGACCATGGATGCGGAAAACAGCGCGACAAAAGTTCTGGGCGTGGTGGGGCTCGGCCTCATCGGCGGGTCCTTCGTGAAGGCGTATGCCCAGTCCGGTGACTGGAGGATCTACGGGATCGACCGGGATGAGAGGATCAATCAGTTCGCCATGCTGGCGGAGGATATCGATGGGATCCTGACGGAGGAAAGGATCCCGGAATGCGATCTCATCCTGCTTGCGGTCTATCCGGAAGCGGCAGTGGAGTGGCTGCGGGAGCATGCGGACATCATCAGTGACGATGCAGTGGTCATCGATTGCTGCGGCGTCAAGGAATACGTCTGCGAGAAATGCTTTGCCATAGCCCGGGATCACGCCTTTACCTATGCCGGAGGGCACCCCATGGCAGGCCGCCATTATTCGGGATACAAATATGCCACAGAGAAGCTCTACCGGGGCGCGCCCATGGTGATCGTCCCGGAGGTTTACGATGATATCCGGCCTCTCGCCAGGATCAAGGAGCTGCTGGAGCCGGCTCAGTTCGGTTCCATCAGCGTGACCACCGCCCGGGAGCATGACCGGATGATCGCCTTTACCTCACAGCTTGCCCACGTGGTCTCCAACGCCTATGTGAAGAGTCCGACGGCCCGGGGACATCAGGGCTTCAGCGCCGGCAGCTACCGGGACCTGACCCGCGTGGCCTGGCTGAATCCGCAGATGTGGTCGGAGCTGTTCATGGATAACCGGGAGAACCTCATGGATGAGCTGGACCACATCATCGGCTGTCTGCAGGAGTACCGGGACGCTCTGGAGAACGAGGACCGGGAGGAACTGGAACAGCTTCTCGCCGACGGCGCACGCCGCAAGACGGAGATCGACGGATAGAGGCGGCCCGGAGCGGGAAGGAAAGGAATCCAGATGGATATCAGAATCAAACGGGGGCCTGCGGGAGGAACGGTGCAGGCGATCCCTTCAAAATCCGCTGCCCACAGGCTTCTGATCGCGGCAGCCATGTCCGGCCAGGACCTGGAAGGTCGATGCGACGGACTGTCTTTGGACATCAGCGCCACAAAGAAGTGTCTGCAGGCCATCCTGCATCATGATGCGACGCTTCCCTGCGGGGAAAGCGGCTCTACGCTGCGTTTTCTGATCCCCCTTGCCGCAGTGCTGGGGATCTCTGCGGACTTCCTCTGTGAGGGGCGCCTTCCGGACCGCCCCATGGAACCGCTGCTGAAGGTCCTGGGGGAGCACGGATGCACTGTCACCGGACACAACCCCAAGCATCTGGAAGGGAAACTCACCGGCGGGGATTTCCACCTGCCGGGAAATGTGTCCTCCCAGTACGTTACCGGTCTGCTCATGGCCCTGCCGCTGGCGGAGGAGGACAGCAGGATCATCGTGGAGGGAAGGCTGCAGTCCCGGCCGTATATCGATATGACCCTGGAGGTGCTTGCAAAGGCAGGCATCACCGTCCGGGAGCAAAGGCAGGACGCTTCGTCGCAGGAGGAAGAGAGGGCCATTTTTGATGTGCCCGGACGGCAGCGCTATCGTCTGCCGGAGGAGGAACTTGAACACATCGAGGGAGACTGGTCAAACGGCGCCTTCTGGATCGTCATGGATGCCATGCTCCGCGGAGGAGATCCTGTACCGGTGATCCGGTGCCAGGGGCTGGATCCGGCTTCCGCGCAGGGTGACCGGGGAATTCTGGAGGTGCTGGCGCGCCTCAATGATGCCGGAGAAGACGCGGCGGAAGTGGACGTTTCCCAGATCCCCGATCTGGTACCTGCCATCGCGGCTTTTGCCTGCGGCAGGGCTAAGGGCGCGGTGAGCCGCATCACCGGTGCGGAGCGTCTCAGATTCAAGGAGAGCGACCGACTGAAGGCGGTGACCGAAGTCCTGTCCGGTCTGGGAGCGGATATTACGGAAGAAGAAAATGGGCTTCTGATCCGGGGCAGCGTGAAGCTGCGTGGAGGCGACGTTCCCTCCTTCGGGGATCATCGTATCGTGATGATGGCCGCTTCTGCGGCATGCCTTGCGGAGAAGGATATCGTGATCCGGGGCGCTCAGGCCGTGGAGAAATCCTACCCGGGCTTCTTCGCGGATTACGAGGCGCTGGGCGGATCTGTGGAAGTGCTTTAAACGGATGGTGAAGAATGACGGTAAGATTTGGTGAACAGATTAGCGTTGAACTATACGGAACATCTCACGGCCCCTGTGTGGGCGTGCGCATAGACGGCCTTCCCGCCGGGCGGAGCATCGATGTGGATAAGCTCCGGGCTTTTCTGGAGCGGCGTGCTCCCGGGCAGAATTCCTGGTCCACCTCCCGAAGAGAGGCGGATGCTCCCGTGTTTCTTTCCGGGGTGGAAAGCATTGGTGCCACCGGTGAATCAGCGGAAGACAGCAGGATCCTGATGACGGACGGCAACGTCCTCGAGGCGCAGATCATGAACACGAATGTCCGGGCGAAGGATTATGAGAACGTATCCGTTGTTCCGCGTCCAGGACATGCGGATTATCCCGCCTGGGTGAAATACGGACGGATCGAATCCGGAGGGGGTCCATTCAGCGCCCGGCTCACCGCGCCCCTGTGCATCGCGGGAGGAATATTCCTGCAGTGGCTGGAGGATGCGGGGATCAGCATCAGCGCCCACATCGCGTCCATCGGATTCATCGAGGACATTCCCTTCGATCCGGTGGCCGGCAGCGCATTCGTGATCGACAGCGAGTTTCCGGTGATGGATCTTCGCCGGGGAGAAGCCATGCGGCAGCTCATCGCGGAGACGAAGGCGGCGGGAGATTCCATCGGCGGAAGCGTGGAATGCATGATCTGCGGACTCCCCCCGGGACTTGGAAGTCCTCTCTTCGGCAGCATCGAGAGCAGGATCTGCCAGGCCCTGTTCGCCGTTCCGGCGGTGAAGGCCGTGGAATTCGGCGCCGGTACCTCAGTAAGCCGGATGAAGGGGTCACAGAACAACGATCCGTTCCGCATTCGCTCTGATGAAGAGGCGGAGGAAGGACGGCAGGTGGTCACCGAGACCAACAACCACGGAGGGATCCTGGGCGGACTCTCCTCCGGAATGCCGATCCTTTTCCGGGCAAGCATGAAACCCACGCCGTCCATTGCGCAGCAGCAGAAGAGCGTGGATCTTGAGACCATGACAGAGACCAGCCTGACGGTGGGGGGAAGACACGACCCCTGTATCGTTCCCAGAGCAGTGCCCTGTATCGAAGCCGCGGCCGCCCTGGCTTTGGGCGACATCTGCCTGGAGGAGGGCGCGCTCTGATCCGGAGAACGGGCCAGAAGGAAGAGGAGAGAACGATGAAAGAATCAAGAAATCCGGGAACCGGAGAAAACGAACTGACAGAGCTGCGTCAGCGGATCGACCGCGTGGACCGCGCCATCGTCGAACTGCTGGAGGAACGCTTCGATATCGTCAGCGGTGTGATCGAGTACAAGCGGCGCAAGAATCTCCCGGTCCTGGATGAAAACCGGGAGAAGCAAAAGCTGGAGGCGCTGTCCAGCTTTTGCCGGGAAGACACAGAAAGCTGCATCGCGCAGATCCTGCAGTGCATGATGGACCAGAGCAGAAGCTACCAGAGTGAGCATTCCCTGCAGTACGGTCTTCTGGGACGGGTGCTGGGGCACAGCCATTCTCCTGAGATCCACAGGATGCTGGGCGGATACCGCTACGGGCTCTTCGAGAGAAGCCCGGAGGAGCTGGATGACTTTTTCACGAAGGAGCAGTGGCAGGGCATCAGCGTGACCATTCCCTACAAGAGGGACGCAATGGAGTACTGCGATGTCCTTTCGGATACCGCAGTGGCCTGCCGCAGCGTCAACACCGTGGTCCGGGTGCCGGAAGACGGCGGGAGGACGACCTGCGGCCTTAATACAGATTACGATGGGTTCCGGTACGTGGTCAGCAGATCCGGCGCGGTCATCCGGGGGAAAAAGGCTCTGGTCCTCGGAAGCGGCGGCGTTTCCGGTACAGTGGCGCAGGTCCTGAAAGACCTTGGGGCATCCGATGTGACCATCATCTCCCGCAGCGGGGAGAACAATTACGAGAACATCGAACGCCATGCCGACGCGCAGGTCCTGGTGAACACCACACCGGTGGGCATGCACCCCGGAGAGGGGGAAACACCCCTGGATATCCGCAGGCTGCCTCATTTGACAGTCGTCTTCGATCTGATTTATAATCCTTTGAGAACCAGGCTCATGCTGGATGCGGAGGAAGCCGGAATACCTGCCTATGGCGGACTGCCTATGCTGGTGGCGCAGGCGGAGAGGGCTTCCAGGCTCTTTATGGCCGCGAAAAACGGGGAATCATCCGAAGAGATCATCCGCAGAAACGGAAGGGATCCGGAAACCCCGGATCCGGACGGCGAGAGGCCGGACGATCCGGACATGGAAGCGATATGCCGGAGTTTCCGCCTTGGCCTGGAGGATATTCTGCTCATCGGCATGCCCGGGGCCGGAAAGACCACGATCGGACAGGCGCTGGCCGGAAGGCTCGATCGACCGTTTGTCGATATGGATCAGGTGATCCAGGTCTGGCAGGGCAGAACGCCGGAGGAGATCATCCGGGAGGATGGTGTCCAGCGGTTTCGGGACATCGAGACTGAGGCGATGGAGAAGGTCCTGCGAAAGAGGACCATCCCGGCTCCTGCAGATGCGGAGCAGGGAGAACCGGTCAGCCTCAGCGGTCCGCTGGTGATCGCCACCGGAGGGGGATGCGTCGAACGACGCGAGAACCGGCGTCTGATCCGGGAAAACGGACGGGTCATCTGGGTCAGGAGACCGGCGCAGGACCTGCCTTTGGACGGCCGGCCCGTGTCCCAGAAGGACGGGGTAGACGCCATCCTGGACAGGCGAAGCCCCATGTACGCGTCCTGGAGCGATCTGGCAGCGGATGCGTGCGGCATCAACGAGACCGCGGAGCTGATCCTGGATCGGCTGAACGGCGGACAGGAGGAATAAGTCTTGAAGATACTTGTCATCAACGGCCCTAACCTGAATATGCTCGGCATACGGGAACCGGAGATCTACGGGAAGAAGACCTATGCCGATCTCGAGGCCTTTATCGAAGACGCGTTCCGGGAAACGGGAACGGAGGGAGAGATCTGGCAGTCCAACCACGAGGGAGATATCGTGGACCGGATCCAGCAGGCCTACGGTGAATTCGACGGCATCGTGATCAACCCGGGCGGATATACCCACACCAGCGTGGCCATTCTGGACGCCCTGAAGGCGGTGGGGATCCCCACGGTGGAGGTACATCTTTCGGACGTGGACGCCCGGGAGGAGTTTCGCCGGTTTTCCTACGTTTCCCTGGTGGCGGCGAAGACCATCAAGGGAAAGCAGTTCGAGGGTTACCGGGAAGCTATCCGGTGGCTGGCAGAAAACCGGTAAGGAGCCGGAAGGAGGAAGGAAGCGCAATGAGCACCCTGCGGCGGACAATTCTGTTCGTGATGATGGCGGTGATGGCAGCCGGCCTCTGTTTTGCTGTGCCGGAGCCCGCGGCCGCGGCGGCAAAAACCGTCGTCTTCACCAACGCGGACAGCAATCTGGTGGTCGCGCCGGGGAAGAAGTACACCCTCCGGTGCAAGGCCCCGGGAAGCGTTTCCAAAAGCAGCA
Source organism: uncultured Eubacteriales bacterium (assembly GCA_902766185.1). GTDB lineage: Bacteria > Bacillota > Clostridia > Peptostreptococcales > Anaerovoracaceae > Lentihominibacter. The sequence continues at coordinate 80 of CACXCQ010000102.1, read as the reverse complement.
TCCGGTACCGTTCCTCCAACACGAAGATCGCCACGGTCTCCCGCAAGGGCGTGGTGACGGCAAAACGAAAGGGAAAGGCC
>CACXCQ010000101.1 GCA_902766185.1 uncultured Eubacteriales bacterium | reverse complement strand
TAAAAAAATCAGGGCTGCTTCCTTTTTTCGGAAGCAGCCCTGATTATGCCTTCAACTGAAGCGGCACCGGAGCAGTTCCGGCACCGCCTTCCTGTCAGCTTTCAGCCACGGACTAGATGTAGCCGTAGACGAAGCCGAGAAGCGTACCGACAACGGTCGCCGTGATGACGCCGATCAGGCCCGGAATGATGAAGGAGTGGTTGATCACGAACTTGCCGATGTGGGTCGTGCCGGAGCGGTCGAACTGGAGAGCCGCAAGGTCAGACGGATAGGTCGGCAGGATGTAGTAGCCGTAGCAGGCGGAGATCATGGACACCGCGATGCCGGTCGGAACGCCCACCTGAATGGCGACCGGGAGAATGATCGCCACGGCGGCAGCCTGGGAGTTCACGAACTTGGACACGATCAGGATCACCACAGCGTAGAGCCAGGGGTAAGCCTGGACAGCGCCGGTGAGGGACGCCTTCAGGGCGGGGAGGTGAGCCTGGAAGAGGGAGTCGGACATCCACGCGACGCCGTACACGGCGGCGATTGCCACGGCACCGGAGCGGAACACCGAGCTCTTGCCAACGTCAGCAGCACGGGTGCGGCAGAAGATCACCATCAGGGCGCCGGCGCAGAGCATCATCATCTGGATGACGAGGGTCATCGAGAGGGACTTCTTGCCGAAGACCGGGCGGAGTTCCGGGAAGGCGCCGAAAACGGCAACGATCGCAACGGAGCCGAGGAAGATCCAAAGCGCGAGCCACTGGGACGCAGCGAACTTCTTGCCGATCAGCGTCATGCTGTCGCCGTAGACGTACTGCTTCTGCTCGGGGTCGGAGATCAGCTTCTGGAACTCGGGATCCTTGTCCAGATCCTTGCCGCGGAAGAGCGAGAAGGTGGCCTCAGCGAAGATGCCGACAAAGCCCGCAGGGATCGTGATGCCGAGGATCGTGAGCAGGTCGACCGGAGAGCCGTTCGGAAGGACATGGCCTTCGAGAATCGCGACAGCGGACACGACGGCAACGGAAGCCGGCGAGCAGATGACGCCCATCTGGGAAGCGATGGTGGAAGCGGCCATCGGGCGTTCCGGACGAATGCCGGTCTTGATCGCGACGTCGTAAATAATCGGGAGAAGGGTGTAAACGGTGTGGCCCGTGCCGCAGAGGATCGTCAGGATCCAGGCGCAGTACGGAGCGATGTACACCACGAGGCGGGGACGGGAGCGGAGCGCCTTTTCAGCGATCTGCAGCAGGCAGTCGAGACCGCCGGAAGCCTGAAGCGTGGCGGAACCCATGACCACGGCGAGAATCGTCAGAATCACGGAGACCGGCGGAGTGCCCGGCTTCACATGGAAGACGAAGGTGAGGACCAGAAGGCCAATACCAGAAACGAGGCCCAGGGCCATGCCGCCCTTTCTCGCACCATAGAACAAGCAGATCAGGATGACCAGTAGTTCTATCCAGAATACAGTTGGGATCATTTTTGTCTCTCTCTTCTTCGAGATGATTAGGACGGAGCTGTTTTATCACAAAGAGGTATCCTTATGTAACGAAAATTGACTAGTCGTTGACATAAATTCCGGGATTACCCGGGTATTTCGGCAATTCTTTTGATACAAATCATTTTTTATAGGGTCTATACCGTATCTGAATCGTTCGGCTGGCATCAGGCTCTTCCTCTTTTCCCCTGATGTCGGTAGAAGTTTGTTAATAACGCCGGTTGCGGCTAGTTATTTTGAGCTATCAGAAACCGGAATGGCCATCCAAAATCAGGTCTGTAAATACCTATTTACAGGTATTACTTTTCTGTTTTTTCGCCTAGGGAAAACTGCCTGCAAACTGAAGGCGCGGATAGGCATCCTGCCAACATCCTGTCAACTGCCCGGAATTACATAAGGCCTCCCCCGTGCCCGCTCGGGTCTTCAGCGAATTCATCCACGCGGCGGGCACTCTTCGCCCCGGCCGCGCGCCTGCGCACCGTCGTCCGCGTTTGGTTCCATCGCCCCTTGGTCGCACGCAAGGCACATATCAAAAAAGCCCCGCTTTCGCGGGGCTTCTTCAAACCACAGAACCGGACTTCGGCTCTTAGTTCTTCATCTGGTCAAGATCGTAC
>CACXCQ010000100.1 GCA_902766185.1 uncultured Eubacteriales bacterium | reverse complement strand
GCCTCTTCCATGGCATCATAACTGAGCTCCAGACTCTTGCTGGCGATGATCGGCCGGTCCGGATTCTTTTCTGTGCAGTCGATGCCGGCGAAAGCGCGGCGTATGTAGGGATAGGTCTCGTAGTACTGAGCGGTGTCAAAAAAATTGATCCCGGCGTCGTAGGCGTAGCGCACGATTTGCGCGCCGTCTTCCAAAGGCAGGTCCAGCTGGGTGTTGCCGATGGTCAGAACGCCCAGTCCTACCGGGGTGACTTCGATGCCTGTGCGGCCCAGTTCGATTCGTTTCATGATGGACGATCTCCTTTCACGGCCAGAGATTTCCCTGGCCGGCAGAGCAGCGTCTCTATCGCTTGTTGGAGCGCTTCCAGATGCCTTGCTTCTCCGCCTCCGCGATGAGTTCGTCGCGGAATTCGGGGTGCGCGATGGAGACCATCAGTTCCGCCCGCTCCCAGGTGGTGCGGCCGGCCAGATTGACGATCCCCTGATCGGTAACGATATAGTGAGTCTGGGATCTCGGTGTGGAGACGATCTCTCCTCCGGTGAATCTGGGATGGATGTTGCTGTGCAGTTTTCCTTCTTTATCCTTATAGGCGCTGTTCATGCACAGGAAGGCCTTGCCTCCGGGTGACATGTAGGCGCCGGTAACGAAGTCGATCTGACCGCCGGTGCCGGAGATGTGCCGCGTGCCGACGCTCTCGGAGCAAACCTGCCCGTAGAGGTCCGCGCTGACGCATCCGTTGATGGCGATAACATTGCTCAGGCTGCCGATCACATAAGGATCGTTCACGTGGCTGACCATGTCGCCGCAGCACTCCGGATTCTCATCGAGCCAGTCGTAGAGGCTCTGGCTTCCGGCGCAGATCCCGAAGACGGACCTGCCTTTGTACACTTCCTTGTGGGCATTGGTCAGCTTGCCCTGCTCGTAGAGATTGTAGAAGGCATCGGTAATGAGTTCGCTGTGGCAGCCCAGATCTTTGATGTCGGACTTGGCGAGATGCTCCCCCAGCACATTGGGCATGCCGCCCACGCCAAGCTGGAGCACCGCTCTGTCCGGGATCTCCGGCGCGATGAAATCAGCGATGGCCACTTCTTCCGGCGTTGGCGGAGGAGATTTGATCTCCACCATGGGATGATGCTCCCCTTCTACGATATAATCCACCTCGCTGATGTGGATCCTGTTGGCATCGATGCCCTGGGCCCGGCGCTCAGCGAGACCGCAGACTCTGGGCAGATGCTCATTGACTTCAACGATGACGATATCCGCCGCGTCCAGAACGGGCTTCGAGGTGGCGCAGGAGAAGTGAAGGTTGAAATACCCTTCATCATCCATCTCCGATACCGCTGTCATGGCTACATTCACCTTGCAGTAACCGAGCTGATAGTAGCTGCTCTGGTTGCGGTAGATCATGGGAATGTGGCTGATCAGCCCTTTGTTCCAGTACTTGCGCTCGATGCCCGCGGTGTACCAGCTGTGATAGGTGAAGCTTTCCCGCTCCGGGTCATTCTCAACGATGCGCAGGGGTTCGAACATGAAATACCCGCGGCAGTTTACGTCCTTCAGCTGGCCCTTGCGCTTCGCCAGAGCCGCGTCCAGCAGCACCGGCTGCCCCTGGGAAATGGTGTAGTCGATCCAGTCACCGTCCTTCACCGCCATCACGGCTTCTTCCGGTGTGCGCAGCTTGCTCTTGTACTCGTCGTAATACGTCATCTTATTTTATCCTTCCGATCTGATCACTCCTCCGCCGGCAGGTCGTGGTGATCGTCTTCCTCACTGTCTTCGGTGGGGTTGTAGCCCTCAAGGCCTTCGTAGTGCTTTCCGGCCTTCTCTGCGTAATCCCAGATAGCGTTCTTGATGGCGTGCTCCGCCAGAACGCTGCAGTGGATCTTGATGGCCGGAAGTCCGCCCAGCTCCTCCACGATCTTCTTGTTGGAAACCGTCAGGGCTTCCTCCACCGTCATGCCGATGATCATGTCCGTCGCCATGCTCGAAGAGGCGATGGCGCTTCCGCAGCCGTAGGTCTTGAATTTGGCG
>CACXCQ010000099.1 GCA_902766185.1 uncultured Eubacteriales bacterium | reverse complement strand
TTCGATGTCACGGAAGTCACTGGAGACTCCGGAGATGCCCAGTACGCCGGACTTCTTGTTCAGGATCTCATTGGCAACACCCTGATCGAGGTGCTCTTTTTCTCTGATGTAAGTAACGATAGCCGGGTCGATATCGCCGGATCTGGTTCCCATGACCAGGCCTTCCAGAGGAGTGAAGCCCATGGATGTGTCGATGCACTTGCCTCTCTTGATGGCGGATACGGAAGCTCCGTTGCCCAGGTGGCAGGTGATGATCTTCAGATCGTCGATGTTGACGTTCAGCATGTCGGAAGCTCTCTCCGCAACGTACTTGTGGGAGGTTCCGTGGAAGCCGTAACGGCGGATGCCGTGCTTCTCATAGTATTCATAAGGAATTGCGTAGATGTAGGATTCCGGCGGCATGGTCTGATGGAAAGCCGTATCGAATACGCCGACCATGGGTGTTCCGGGCATCAGCTCCTGACAGGCAGCGATTCCCAGGAGGTTCGGCGGATTGTGCAGCGGTGCCAGATCGACACACTCTTCCAGCGCTGCGATGACCTCGTCCGTGATCAGGACGGATCTGGCAAACTTTTCACCGGCGTGGACGACTCTGTGTCCTACTGCGCCGATCTCGCTCATATCACTGACTACGCCGTGCTCAGGATCCTGAATGGCATCCAGTACGTGTCCGATAGCGTCCTTGTGATTCTCCATGGGAGTTTCCAGCTTGAACTTGTCCATGCCGATCTTCTCGTGGGTGATCACGGAACCATCCATACCGATCCTCTCAACCAGTCCCTTGCATTCCAGAACCTCATTGGTCATGTCCAGGACCTGATACTTCAGTGAAGAGCTTCCACAGTTGATAACTAATACTTTCATTCTCGACTCCTCCGTTATCCTTGTTAATCCTTGTTTATTCTGCATGCGGCAATTGCCGCCCATACACAATTATTATAACCTCTCAGCCACTGTTTTTGCAACACCTCTTTCAGAAACACCGGGCGAAGGAATGTCCTCCATCCAGGGCCTTTGCCGGGCGTCACTGCAGGCATCCACGGTCCTTCCGCAGACGAGGTTATACATATCCGCAGCCTTCACGTCCATTTCCAGCGATGCTCTGACCGCCGGCGGGACCTTATCCAGCTTATTGCCGTTGGCGATGATCGTCAGCGGATGATCCTCCTCGTCCCCGATCCTCCGCAGCAGCCCCCGGCCCGCGACGCTGGCCGCCAGCACACGTCCGTATGGCGGGCAAACAGGCGGTTCCTCCATATCCATCAGGATGTAGACCATGATCCTGCGGATGGCAGATGCCGTGTAGCGCCTGGATACCATAGCCTGCAGAAACCCTTCGTAGGTCTCCTGTTTTCTCGCCTCCCGGATCAGCCTGTTCTCCATTCCCTCGCCCACAGCGAAGATCTGTTTTATCCGTTCCGGATCGCTGCGAAGCAGCATCCCCCGCACCTGATCGTAGAGACGCTGCCTGGCCGCGGGCAGATCCGTCCAGGGAAGCTCGTTCCAATCGTAGGGAACATATGGGGTGATGTCCTCCTCATCGGCGATCATCTGCCGGAGCACCCCCGCGCCGGCAAATCCTCTCGCGGAGCACCGGTCCCGGTAACCGCTCCCCTCTCGCTGCACAGGGACAGGAACGATCCTGAGACCAGTCCTTTCCTCCCAGCGAACCATCCGCTTCAGGTATTCCAAAGCCAGGATGTTATTTGGAAGCAGCGTCAGATCCGTCAGTTCATCGCCAAAGATCTCCCGGCAGGCCAGTTCCCCGGCCCTTACGCGGGAGCATCCATCCTTCATGAACTGACTGATCATCTCATCCATCTCGCGGGAGCACGCGATCTGACGTCTTGCCAGAGCTTCCAGGTGCTCCGGATGCTCCGCTTCGCAGCCGTAGGAGATATGAGTGACGCCTGCGCTGATCAGAAGGTCCACAGCGCCGGAAGCGAACTGCTCCGCCCTGCTGCATGCACGGGCAAAGGGCAGCTCAAAAACCAGGTCCACGCCCTGCGTGACCGCGATCTTTCCCCGGGTCCACTTGTCCAGCGCCGCCGGTTCCCCCCGCTGCGTGAAGTCCCCGCTCATGGCGCAGACCACCGCGCCGGGGCCGACCTGCTCCCTGGCCCTGGCCAGATGCCAGGCGTGTCCGTTGTGGAAGGGATCGTATTCCGCTGTTATTCCCAGAATGCTCTCCATCCGGATTCCTTTCCCCAGACCGGATCCTTTTAGATCGGATCCTTTTCCTCAAAAAAGGAACGCCACGACCCATGGAAACCATGGATCATGGCGAACCGTTGGTTCCTGTCTTTTGCCCTTCAGTTCGTCTATTCTTCTTCGGCTACGCCATTGTCAGCATTCAGCGACGCCATGGGATCATCGGCGTCCACCTGTGCCCGGTAAGCCATCTCCTTCAGCTCCTCACGGTTGGACTCGAGCGCTGAATTGATGTCGTTGAATGCCTTCTCGATGCTGGAGAACATATCTCCGAAATACAGCTCGCTGAGATGCTCCATCTTGCCCTGGAAGCTGTAGAGGATGCCATCCAGGTAATCGTAGGTGCCGATCTTCAGCTGCTTGGCGGTATTCTCGGTGACGTTCATCAGCTCGTCCGCCCGCATCTTCGCCTTGACGGTGATATCATTGCTCTCCACCAGAGCATCCGCCTGCTTTTGGGCGTCGGCGATCACCGCTTCATACTGATTCTTCGCCTCCGTGATGATGCGCTCTCTCTCGTTCTTGATCCACTGCGCCTGCTGGATCTCATCCGGAAGCTCCGCGCGGATCTCGCGGACGATCTCCAGAAGCTCCTGAGAATCCACCATGATCTTACCCGTCAGAGGAAATCGCGCCGCGGTGTCAACGATCTCTTCGATTTCTTCCAGTAATTCTAAAACCCTCATGTCATCCTCCCGTATCTATCTTTATCAGCCCGTCCGACAGGCCGTACCGATCACATTATTTCTGCAAAGGCTGGTCCGCCGCCTGTTTCGCTGCCCGGGCCGCGTCCATGCGTCTTCTTATCTCCTCCGGCACCAGACCCTCGATGCTTCCGCCCAGGGAATGGACCTCTTTAACCATGCTGGAACTGAGGAACGTATACTGTGGATCCGCCATCAGGAAAACCGTTTCAACACCATCGTTGTAGAGTTTTCCGTTCATCCGCTCCATGGGCACCTCGTACTCGAAGTCCGCAACGCTGCGCATACTCCGCACCACCACATTGTAGCCGCCACGGTTGACGAAATCCGCCAGAAGCCCTGAAAAATGAACGACCTTGATGTTGGGCAGATCCTGCAGCGCCTCGGTGATCATCTCCTGCCGCTCTTCGATGGGAAACAGGGGAACCTTGGCGGGATTCGAAATGATGCCCACCGTAAGTTCGTCAAAGATCCGGGCTGCTCTGGTGATGATGTCGATATGTCCATTGGTCAGCGGATCGAAGGATCCGGTAAAAATCGCTTTGGTCTGCATCGACGCTCCTTCCGTTTCCGTAAGTTATCTTATCATATACTGAAATGTGTTTCAACGATATATCGTGAGTTTCACGATACCATATCTGCGTTCTTTTTCGCGGACGAATCCGCAGATCTCCTCCGGCAGGACCTCCTCCTTGCGGTGTTCGCAGACGATGATCCCGTCCTCCGCCAGAAGCCCCTGTTCACCGATCAGCCGGAAGGCCTCGTCCATGAGCCCCTGCCCGTAGGGAGGATCCATGATGATCACATCGAAGCTTCCGGAAAGGCCAGCCAGAATCCGGCGGTAGTCCCCGGTCAGCACCCTGGCCTCGTCTCCCGCCCCGCAGGCCGCGAGGTTCTTTCGGATGAGGCTGATGCTCTGCCGGGAGTGGTCCACGAAGACACACTCCTTCGCTCCCCGGGACAGGGCCTCGATGCCCAGCGCCCCGCTTCCGGCAAACAGATCCAGCACCCGGGCCCCGGGGATATCGTTGCTTAAGATGCTGAACAGCGCTTCCTTCGCCTTATCCGTAGTGGGCCGGATATCGCGGTTTTCCGGCGACTCCAGTTTCCTGCCTTTGTATATGCCTGCGATGACTCTCATGCTATTTCCTCCTGATCAAACGTCGTATTCGTATATGCTACAGATCCAGCGACAGCTCCCCGCCGAAGAGCCGAAGAACCCTGCTGCGAAGCGGTGCGTGTTCCGGCCGGCTAAGCTCCGGGTCCTCTTTTACCAGCTTTTGCGCTTTCTCCCGCGCCTCCTGCAGGATCTCGGCGTGACGGACCAGATCCGCGATGTACAGAGCCGGAAGCCCGTGCTGTCTGGTGCCGAAGATATCTCCCGGCCCCCTCAGCTTCAGGTCCTCCTCGGCGATAAAGAACCCGTCCGTCGATTTCTCCATGATCTCCCCACGCTGGCGGGCGACCTCCGATGAGCCCTGGCTGATGAGGAAGCAGAAGGACTTGCTGGTCCCCCGTCCGACCCTGCCCCTGAGCTGATGCATCTGGGCAAGTCCGAAGCGTTCCGCGTTTTCCATGATCATTACCGTGGCGTTAGGCACGTTGATACCCACCTCGATGACCACGGTGGACACCAGAAGGTCGATCTGACCGTCGTGAAACTCCTCCATGATCCGGTCCTTTTCCGCCTGCTTCATGTTCCCGTGGAGCAGAGCGACGCAGAAGAATCCGCATCCGTGCCTTCCGTCGAAGCGGGTGCTCAGCTCCTCCGCCACAGCCTCCGCCGATCGCACATCCATGCTGTCGGACTCTTCGATCAGGGGCGTGACCACGTACACCTGTCTCCCCTGCTCCATCTGCCTCTGGGCGAACCGGTAGCAGTCCTCCCGGTGGCTCTCATCGGTGCTTCTGGTGGCGATGGGGGTCCTTCCCGGCGGCATCTCGTCGATGACAGAAATGTCCAGATCCCCGTAGAGCACCACGGCCAGGGTCCTGGGGATGGGTGTTGCAGTCATCACCAGCACGTTCGGCTCTTCGGATGAGTCTCCGCCCTTCTCCCTCAGCCGGATCCGCTGATCCACGCCGAAGCGGTGCTGCTCATCGGTGATCACCAGCCCGAGCCTTTTGAAGCTGACCTCCGGCTGGATCACCGCATGGGTCCCCACGAGGACATGGATCGAGCCGTCGCAAAGTCCCTCCAGGACCTGTCTGCGCTCTGCCGCCTTCATGCTTCCGGACAGGAATCCCACTTCGATCCCATGCCGCGAGAAATCCTCTCTGATGCCCTGATAGTGCTGTCTGGCAAGAATCTCCGTCGGTGCCATGAGAACCGCCTGATAGCCGCTTCTGACCGCCTTATACATGGCGATCTGGGCCACGGCAGTCTTGCCGGATCCCACATCCCCCTGGACCAGCCTGTTCATGGCCCGTTCTGAAACAAGATCATCCATGATCTCCTTCACGACCCGCCTCTGGGCTCCGGTCAGAGGGAACGGCATGGAACTGATGTATTCCTCTTCCACAGGTTCCCGGCTGAAGGCGATGCCTCTTCCGGCGGAGCTTCTGTTTCTCACCGCCAGGATCCCGGTCTGCAGGACGAACAGCTCATCGAAGATCATCCGGTACTTCGCCCGGAGGTAGCTTTCCCGGTCTTCGGGGAAGTGAAGGTTCCGCAGAGCCGACGCCGGATCCATGAGCCCCCCGTCCGTGAATTCCCCGTCAATAATCTCCTCGGGGAGGTCCTCCTCGATCTGGGGATAGACCTCTTCCGCCAGCCTTTGCCAGGCGCGCATCTCTCTCTGGGATATTCCGCGGGTCAGCGGGTAGATGGGCAGTATCCCCTCCTCACGCTCCTCCGCCGGGGTGAACTGGGGATGCACCAGGCTCCGCCCCCTGCCGGTCTCGGTGACCGTCCCGTAGAAGGCGTACGTCCGTCCCACCTGAAAGGCCCGCTTCAGGAAACGGGCATTAAAAAACAGTATGTCGAGGGCTCCGGTTTCGTCGGATACCAGCACTCTCAGCATCTGTTTCCTTCCTCTGCGATAATAGTTGTCGATGAGCTTTTCGACCCGGCCCATCACCGTGACCGTCTTCCCCGCCTCAAGCTGCGCGATGGGGGTCACCTGCCGCCTGTCCTCGTAGGTCCTGGGAAGCAGCCGGATCAGGTCCTCCACCGTTTCGATATGGAGTTTTGACAGGGCCTCCGCCTTCTTCGGGCCGACGCCCCGCAGCTCTGTGACAGGATCCTGTAAACGCATTTCCTTCACCGCACCCTATCTGCTGAACTCGATGTGCCGCTTCGCGATGGTCTTGGAGGCAGTTCCCGTGACGATGACCCGCACAAAGGCAGGCTTCACGCCCATGACCTCCTCCATCTGCTCATAGATGTGGTCGATGATGCCGGCAGCCACGTTGCTGATGCTGACGCCGAAGCGGACCACGATGTAAACGGTGATCCGAACGCTGTCCTCCGTCTGCTCAAGCTCGATGTCATCATAATCCTCCTCCCCCGAGGAGAAGGCGTTCAGAAGACCCGGCTTCTTCGCCGTGTAGCGTCCCTTGTAGTTCTGGATCCTGGCATCGCCGGTCTTGTTCACCGCATCCGTGCAGATCTTGTATATGACATTCTCTGAGAAATGTATCTTTCCGATCTCGTTGGTTCTATCAAACATATTGACATCATACCATAATCCGGCTCAGGTTGCCATCTTTTTCAGAATCGGCTATACTTGAGGACGAAGGAGCATGAAACGAAATGAGTGAATCGACATTGAGAATCGCCGGCATCATGAGAGAATCCATCGTGGACGGACCCGGCATCCGCTTCGCCGTCTTCTGCCAGGGCTGCCCCCACAACTGTCCGGGCTGCCACAATCCGGAGACCCACGATTTCAACGGGGGAAACGAAGTCAGCATCCAGAAGATCCTGGCCGCCATCGACGAGAATCCCCTGCTTAAGGGCGTCACGTTTTCCGGAGGGGAGCCTCTCTGCCAGACGGAGGGTTTCGCCGAGCTCGCAAAGGCAGTAAAGGCCCGGGGCATGGACATCACGGTGTTCACCGGCTTCACCTATGAGCAGCTTCTCGAGCGCGAAAAGCAGGATCCCGCCCTGAAGGAGCTGCTGGACCTGACAGATCTTCTCATCGACGGGCCGTTCATCCTGGACCAGCGGGATCTCACTCTGCAGTTCCGCGGGAGCCGCAACCAGCGCCTCATCGACATGAACGCCACACGCGCCGCGGGGCACGTGGTCCTCTGGGAAGAAAACTGAAAAAGCGGCAAAAAAAGTTCTTGTGCCGCTAACTTCCCTATGCTATAATGTCATTTGTTCGGGCGCTCTGCCTTGTCTTTTGAGTGCTTCGGACATATTCTGAATGAAATGACGCCATGGGCTGATCATATTCTAGTGAAGGAGGTGCGGCAGATGTCAAGAAAGTGCGAGATTTGCGGTAAAGGACAGGTTTCCGGAAACAACGTTTCCCACTCGAACAGACATACGAGAAGAAAGTGGAATGCAAATATCCAGACCGTCAGAATCGAAGAAGACGGCAAGGTCAGAAGAGCCAAGGTTTGCACACGTTGTCTCAGATCCGGCAAAGTCAACCGCGCCGTTTAAGATCAGAGCGAAACAATGAAAAAACAAAGAGCTGTTGCATCTGCAACAGCTCTTTTATTTATGTTCTCACGAGTTCGGACGACCTGCCTTTGCCAGGCCGGCATGGCACCCTACAGGGTCTCCATGCCGTCGCCCAGGCTGTGCTTGACCCGATCCTTCTCCTCAGCGGTCTTGGCGTCGTTCCACTTGTCCATGGTGCCGACGAGATATCCGGTGATCCGGCGGATCCGCTCGAAGCCCAGATCCCCGTCATCCTCGGTCCTGCCGCAGCAGGGGCACTGATTGTCGATGATGCCGGTGTATCCGCATACCGGATCCCGGTCCACCGGGTGGTTGATGGAGCCATAGCCGATGCCGCTCTCCTTCATGCAGCGGACGACCTGCTCGAATGCCTCCAGATTCTTCGTGGGATCGCCGTCCAGCTCGATGTAGCTGATATGGCCGGCGTTGGTCAGGGCGTGATACGGCGCCTCCCTCTTGATCTTCTCGAAGGCGTTGATGTTGTAGTACACCGGAATATGGAAAGAGTTGGTGTAGTAATCTCTGTCGGTAACGCCCTCGATCACGCCGTACTTGGCTCTGTCGATGCGGACGAACCTGCCGGACAGTCCCTCTGCGGGGGTGGCCAGCAGCGTGTAGTTGAAGCCGGTGCGCTTGCTCTCGTCATCCATGAGCTTTCTCATGAATCCGATGATCTCCAGACCCAGCGTCTGCGCCTCATCCGTTTCGCCCTGGTGAGCGCCGATGAGGGCCTTCAGCGCTTCCGCGAGACCGATGAATCCCACGGACAGCGTTCCGTGCTTCAGCACCTCACCTACCTCGTCCTCCTCGGACAGGCTGTCGGAGTCGATCCATACTCCCTGCCCCATCAGGAAGGGATAGTTCTTGACCTTCTTGGCCGCCTGGATCCGGTAACGCTCCATCAGCTGATCCATGCACAGTCTGACCTTGCGCTCGAGCTCCTCGAAGAACCACTCCACGTCTCCGTGTGCCCGGATGGCGATCCTGGGCAGATTGATGGACGTGAAGCTGAGGTTTCCTCTGCCTCCCACCACCTGTCTGGAGGGATCGTGGACGTTGCCGATGACGCGGGTACGGCAGCCCATGTAGGCGATCTCCGTGTTGGGATCACCGGGCTTGTAGTACGCCAGGTTGAAGGGCGCGTCGATGAACGCGAAGTTGGGGAACAGGCGCTTGGCAGAAACCTTCATGGCCAGCTTGAACATGTCGTAGTTGGGATCCTCCGGATTGTAGTTGATCCCTTCCTTCACCTTGAAGATGCTCACCGGGAAGATCGCTGTCTCCCCGTGGCCCAGTCCTGCCTCGATGGACAGAAGGATGTTCTTGATGACCATTCTTCCTTCCGGGGTAGTGTCCGTTCCGAAGTTGATCGAAGAGAACGGGACCTGCGCGCCGGCACGGGAATGCATGGTGTTCAGGTTGTGGATAAAGGCTTCCATGGCCTGATACGTGCTTCTGTCCGCTTCCTGAAGGGCATATACCGTGGACTTCTTCTGCAGGCGATCGATGAACTTCTCATCGATGATCTTCTTCAGCAGCTCGCGCTCCTTCTCCTTGTAGCCGTTGTCGTCAGCGATGATGGGATACAGGTCATGCTCTTCCATGATCTGCGCGCCGATCTCCTTCATTCTCTCCACACCGTCCTCGATGTCGAAGAGCAGGTTCAGCATCTTCCCCATGTTGGTCCAGTAGAGCTTCCGGTAGGTCTTGCGGATGCCGTTGG
>CACXCQ010000098.1 GCA_902766185.1 uncultured Eubacteriales bacterium | reverse complement strand
TAATTTGCATCGCAATTTGGGCTTGACCTCAACTCCACGAGGGGTACAATACAGGCAAGGTGAACGGAGCGCCAGGAAAAGCGCCAAGGGGAAGGAAGTCATCATGAGCAACGCGTCCAGACAAACCATGATCGATGCGGTCACCGGGGAATTCCGCCGGCTTTACGGCGGGGAACCCGACGGCCTGTTTTTTGCGCCCGGGAGGGCAAACCTGATCGGGGAGCACATCGATTACAACGGCGGGCACGTCCTGCCCTGCGCGCTGACCCGCGGAACGTACGCGGCGGTCAGGAAACGCGCCGATCAGAACTTCCAGTTTTATTCCCTCAACTTCCCCGAGGAGGGTCCGGGAACAGACCAGAGCTGGACCTCATATATGACCGGAGTGATGCAGGTCTTCGCAAAAGCAGGCATGAGCATGGATACCGGCATGGACGTGGTCATCGGGGGAGATATTCCTGCGGGAGCGGGACTGTCCTCCTCGGCATCCCTCGAAGTGCTGACCGGAACCATCCTGAAGGAGCTGTACGGCTTTTCGGTAAGTGGGGAAGACATCGCCCTGTACGGACAGGAGGCGGAGCAGAAGTACGTCGGCGTGGAATGCGGGATCATGGATCAGTTCGCCTGCGCCATGGGGCGGGAAGGTTACGCGATAGACCTGGATACCGCAGCGGTGACGTTTGAGTATGTGCCCATTCCGACGGACGGGATATCCCTGATCCTCACCGACACCAACAAAAAACACGACCTGAGAACGTCCGAATACAATCGGCGCCGGCAGGAGTGCGAGGAAGCGCTGAGACAGCTGAACGAGGCGGCGCTGAAACAGCTGAACGCGGCCGCCGCGAGGGAGCGGGATCCGGAGCCGCACAACCCAGGCCACGATCCGGAGCCGCACAGCCCAGGCCACGATCCGGAGCCGCACACTCCAGGCCACGATCCGGAGCCCATTCCCTGCCTTTGCGCCCTGAGCCCGGAGCGATTCGAAGAGCTCAGCAACGGGATCGATGATCCCGTACTGCGGCGGCGGGCTGCCCACGCGGTCTACGAAAACGAACGGGTCAGGCTGGCGGCGGAGGCGCTTCGCGGCGGTGACCCGGAGACCATGGGGCGGCTGATGAACGAATCGCACCAGTCCCTGCGGGATAATTACGAAGTGTCCTGTTTTGAGCTGGACGTGCTGGCGGAGGCGGCCCAGGCGATTCCGGGGGTGCTGGGAAGCCGGATGATGGGCGGGGGATTCGGCGGATGCACGATCTCGCTGGTTAGAGACGAAGCGCTGGAATCTTTCAAAAAAATCGTCGCGGAGGAATACCGCCGGGAGACGGGAATCGACTGCACGGTGCACGCCTGCCGCAGCGGCGGGGGACCTGTGCGGATCCGGTAAGAAAGAGGAAGACCACATGACCATCAACTACGATCAGAAAAACAACAGCATCAGTATCCTTACGGCCCGGTCCTCCTACCAGATGAAGATCGGCCGCTACGGCCACCTGCTGCATCTGTATTACGGCGCGCGGACGGAGGCGCCCATGGACGGAAGGATCACGCTCCTCGACCGGGGCTTTTCCGGAAACCCGTACGCGGCGGACACGGACCGGACGTATTCTCTGGACGCCCTGCCCCAGGAGTTTCCGACCCAGGGGACGGGGGATTACCGCAGCCCGCTGCTGAAGGTGGCGGATGCCCAGGGGATCTACGGCTGCGATCTGCGCTATGTGTCGCACCGGATCCGGGACGGCAAGTACAGCCTGCCCGGGCTTCCGGCGGTATTCGCAAAGGCAGGTCAGGGCGCGGATGACGCGCAGACGCTGGAGGTCCTGCTGCGCTGCGACTCCCCTCAGATGGAAGTGACCTTGCTCTACGGCGTGCTCCCGAAGCTGGATGTCATCACGAGGAGCGCGGTGATCCATAACACCGGAACGGAACCCATCACCATCAAAAAAGCCCAGGCCGCGTGCCTGGACTTCCTGGAATCCGATCGCCCCGAAGGAGGCTTCGACCGGATCATATTCTACGGCAGACACACCATGGAGCGGATCCCGGACCGGCGCGGGGTCGGCCCGGGATCCTATGTGATCGGCAGCCGGCGGGGATTTTCCTCCCACCAGTACAATCCCTTCATGATCCTCTGCGACGGAGACGCGACTGAGGATTCCGGGCGGTGCTGGTCCATGCAGTTCGTGTACAGCGGTGGATTCAAGGCGGAGATCGAGGAGGACCAGTACGGGCAGACCCGTATGCAGATGGGGCTGATGGAGGACCGGTTCGCCTGGACGCTGCTGCCGGAAGGAACGCGCAGCGGACGCTCCCGTTCGCCGGAGGAGCCGGCGAGCAAGCTGATTCTGCCGGAGGTCATTCTCAGCTTCAGCGATGAAGGGTTGAGCCGCCTTTCGCGGAACCACCACGATTGTATCCGCGAGCACATCTGCCGGTTCCCGGAGCCGGACGAGCAGACCCGTCAGGACCAGTGCCCGCGGGACGACCAGACCCGGCGGGACGATCAGCACCAGCGCCAGCGGGCCGACCAAGCCGAGCAGGAGGACCAGTGCCCGCGGGTCGAGCAGTCCCCGCAGCCGGCAACCCCGCGGTGGCCGGTCCTCCTCAACAGCTGGGAGGCCTGCTACTTCGATTTCGACGGGGAAAAGGTCTGCCGGATGGCAGAGGAAGCAAAAGATCTGGGCATGGATCTGGTCGTCCTTGATGACGGCTGGTTCGGGAACCGCAACGACGACTTGCGCGCCCTGGGAGACTGGGATCCCAACGAAGAAAAGCTGGGCTGCAGTCTGGGGGAACTGAGTGAGCGGATCCACGTCATGGGACTGCAGTTCGGCATCTGGATGGAGCCGGAAATGGTCAGCGAGGACAGCAATCTTTACCGCGAGCATCCAGATTGGGTGCTGCGGATCCCGGGAAGGGATCCTATCCGGAGCCGGTATCAGCTGGTGCTCGATCTTTCCCGGCCGGATGTGGTGGAAGGGATCTATGAACGCATCTGCAAAGTTCTGGACAGCGCACGGATCGAGTATCTGAAGTGGGACGCCAACCGGCACATCGCGGATCTGTATTCCGTCGAAGCAGCCGAAGACAGCGATACGTCCGCCGTGCCAGCCTTTCGGGTGAAGCCCTCCGGCATGATCCTGCATCAGTATGTGCTCGGCCTGTACAGCCTTTTGGAAAGGCTGCGGCAGCGCTATCCCGGACTGCTCATGGAGGGTTGCTGCGGTGGCGGGGGCCGGTTCGACGCCGGAATGCTCTATTACACGCCGCAGATCTGGTGCAGTGACAACACCGACCCGATAGACCGGCTGACCATCCAGTACGGCACATCCTTCGGGTATCCCCTCTGCACGATGGGAGCCCATGTCGCGGCTTCGCCCAACCACGTCACCGGCAGAGTCACCTCTTTGGATACTCGCGGCATTGCGGCCATGGCCGGCACCTTTGGGTATGAGCTGGATCCGGGGAAGCTGACCCCGGAAGAAAAGGACGTGGTCCGCCGCCAGATCGGCCTGTACCGTCAGGACGCCGCGCTGGTCCGCGACGGAGATTACTACCGGTTAGCGGACCCGGTCAGAGACCCGCTGGGCGCGTGGATGATCGTTTCAAAGGCAGGTGAGGCGGCTATCGCTGCGGCGATCATGAACGGAACCGCGTCGAAAGAGATCGCGCCGAAAGAGACCGCGCCAGAGGCAACCGCGCCAAAAGAGAGCGGTATCCGTCTGCGGCTGCGGGGACTGGATCCTGAAGCAATCTACCGGATCGAGGAAACCGGACAAAAGAAAAAAGGAAGAGAACTGATGGAGAAGGGCATAGAAGTCCTTCCGGGAAAAGACGATCCCTACCAGGGATACGTGTTCCATCTGGCATCCTGCCGGAAGTGACTTGGAAGTGACGCGGAAGTGACGCGGAAGTGACGCGCCTCGTTTACGTCGTTGCTCTGGGGCGCAGGATCGGCGCGACGACCCGGTGGCGGGGCTCTCTGAG
>CACXCQ010000097.1 GCA_902766185.1 uncultured Eubacteriales bacterium | reverse complement strand
GGCATGGACTTCTGCCAGCCTTTGTATGAAGCGGGGCTGCTGTCCCATGAGGCGGAGGATTTCAACGGGCAGAAGATCGTGCCCTTCGATTACATACTGAGCCATCTTCCCCACGCGCCGAAGTACTACGACGAGATCAAATCCTTTGTGGACGAGGGCATGGCCCTGGATTCCGGCTGCATGGTCATCGAGGCCTACGGCCGCAGCGGAGACGAGGGGGTCCTGGTGGAGGTCCACGTGAACGCGCCGGGATTCGTGGAGTCCTTCGAAAAGGCTGGCATGACCGGGGAAATGTATCTGACCGGGCAGGGCGGATACCTGTATTCCAAGATGTTCATCAACGACGTCTTCGCTGGGCGCAGCGGCGTCATCGGTTCGGATATGCTCAGCGATGAGGAAGTGGACCGGTACTTCGAGTACGCGGCGGAGCTGGGGATCACCCTGGAGACGAAGGTCAAGAAGACCTGGGAGATCATGGAGTAAGGCGGCGGTGCGCGATTTATTCGGTGTGTGATTTGTGGCGAGAGCCGAAGGGCCTGCGAGAAAGTTTGTGTAATAAGACAAAAAACAGTTGACTGCGGTCAGCTGTTTTTGTATAATCGAAACATCAATTGAACAGAGCAAAGGCTATGAAGAGAAGGAGTAACCTTCAGGAGACTGGACAGAGAGCTGCCGGGTGGTGAGAGGCGCGTAGTTACTGGAGGCGAATACATCTCGGAGCCGCGCACTGAACGCGGAAAGGTTCGCCGAAGGCGAACGAGCAGATCGGTTCTTTTCGCAAGTAGGCTGCGACGGGAACGCCCGTAACAGCGTTAAGGTATAACCCGAAAAGGGCGTACCTGATGAGGCTGTCTTTCGTGAGGAAGCAGTGAACTGAGGTGGTAACGCGGTAATTCCGCCCTCTGCATGCGCAGGGGGCGTTTCCATTGTTCGGACCCTGCACACGGCAGGTCCGGCGCCTGCAGAAAGGCGCCGGCCTCGCAAACCGTTATCGCAGTTGTTGTACAGAAGGATGTAAGGGAATCATTATGTTGAGTACAAAAATTCTTAGTGTAGTCATGCTGGTCATCTTCTTCGCGGTGATGATCAGCGTAGGAATCAGAACCCGGAAGAAGGCAAGGTCCGTAGCCGGCTTCGTCCTGGGCAGCCGCCAGGTCGGACCGTGGATCACAGCCTTTGCATTCGGAACCTCCTATTTCTCGGCGGTCATCTTCGTGGGATACGCCGGCCAGTTCGGCTGGAACTTCGGCATGGCCTCCACCTGGGCAGGACTGGGCAACGCCTTCATCGGATCCCTTCTGGCCTGGAACATCCTCGGCCGCCGGACCAGGATCATGACCCAGCATCTGGACGCCAAGACCATGCCGGACTTCTTCGGCAAGCGCTTTGATTCCATCCCGATGAAGGTCACGGCTTCGGTGATCGTCTTCATCTTCCTGATTCCCTATACGGCTTCGCTGTACAACGGCCTTTCGTCGCTGTTCGGCCTCGTGTTCGACATTCCCTACTGGGTGGTCATCGCCCTGATGGCGGTACTCACCGGATTCTACGTGGTCTTCGGCGGATACATGGCCACGGCCATCAACGATTTCATTCAGGGCATCATCATGCTCTTCGGTATCTGCGCCGTCATCGGCTCAGTGCTTATGGCCAACGGCGGTCTGGTGCCGGCGATGCAGAAGCTTTCGGCCATTCCCACGGAAGGGTGGGACGGCGGTGCCTTCACCTCCTTCCTCGGACCGGATCCGCTGGCACTGCTCTTCGTGGTGCTGCTGACTTCGCTGGGAACCTGGGGCCTGCCCCAGATGGTCAATAAATTCTACGCCATCAGAAGCGAGGAGGATATCCACAAGGGGACGATCATCTCCACATTCTTCGCCCTGGTGGTTGCCGGCGGATGTTACTTCCTCGGTGGATTCGGAAGGCTGTACGCGGATAAGATCGCTTACCAGTCCGACGGCGTCACCCCGCTGTTCGACACCATCGTGCCGTCCATGCTGGCGACCCTTCCGGCGCTGGTCATCGCCATCGTCATCGTGCTGGTACTGTCCGCGTCCATGTCCACGCTGTCCTCCCTGGTGCTGACCTCCAGCTCCACCTTCACCCTGGACGTGATCGTGCCCGTCAGCAAGAACACGGTCAACGAGGTGAAGCAGGTCTCCATCATGCGGCTGTTCATCCTGTTCTTCATCCTGGTCTCCGCGGTCATCGCCGTGGTCAAGGACGCTCATCCGGAGATCACCTTCATCGCCCAGATGATGGGCGTTTCCTGGGGCGCGCTGGCCGGCTCCTTCCTGGCGCCGTTCCTCTACGGCCTCTACTGGAAGGGCATCACCCGGGCTTCCTGCTATGCCTGCTTCGTTTGGGGCTGCGCGCTGATGATCATTCAGATGATCATCTCCCTCGGCGGCATCGACGTCAGCGGCTGGGGACCAGTGCTCGGATACATCTTCGCCTCCTCGGTACGTTCCGGCGTCATCGCCATGGTGGGCTCACTCATCATCGTGCCGCTGGTCAGCAGCTTCACGAAGAAACAGGAAGCAAAGTCTGTGGACGACATGTTCGCCTGCTACGACGTACGCGTTTCCGTCAAGCAGACCGAGGCGCTGTCCGACTGAGGTCGAGCAGACAGAAGCCCTGTCCGACTGAGGTCGAGCAGACCGAGGCGCCGTCCGACTGAGGTCGAGCAGATCGAGGCGCTCTCCGAGACCCACAGGCAGAATTCGATACAGAGAAGTACGCGCGGACAAATTGCCCGCCGGCGTACTTCTTTTTTATCCGGAAATACCGGAAGGGAAAGCTCCGAAGACAAGGAGAAGTCTACAACTGCTCACCAGCCCGGAACAACCCACGAAGGGATTGTCAATGTTCTGGCTGTTATGGCGTGCTGTAACATTGACTTTTTCAGTTTGAGCGTGTGAACGAGGGGGAGGAGTCAATGTTTCGGACGACTGTAGTGAGGGAAACATTGACTGCATGGTGCTGTCCAGCCTTTGTGTGAGAGGAAAGTCATGATTCCGTCTGCTCTGAGACAATGAAACAATGACTTTTCCTTCCGCAGTACGGGAGCCGATCTGAACCGCGGGTGGATGAGCCGATCGCGCTCGCCTTTCAGTCAGCCGCTACTGCCCGCGGGATGGGAGCGACAGCCCGGTTATCATGCATATCAAATTATGGTATACTTACCTCATGATGAGAGACATGGACAGAGGCAACAGCAAAAACAGAAGAAACAAACCAAGTATACTGTTCTTGACCCTCTTGATGACGGTAGTGTTTGCGCTGCTCGCCGTCGGGACGGGGTGCGCGGGCACCGGGGATCAGGGTTCCGATGCAGCGGAGGGAGCAGACTCGGTTCAGCAGTCGGCGGAGGAAGGATCCGCTGCGGATCCGAATCTGGTTCCGCACGACAACGGGTACGGAACGGTGTTCGTTGTCGGCACGCGGATCGAGCAGCCGGCGGACACATCCACCAGTACGGTGGTGGACTGGAGCCGGGAAAAGGCAGCGAAGGCCCCGGCGGATCTGCAGCTCACGGAAAAGAAGCACGTGGTCTACAGCCACAGCGAGACCACCGATGGAAGAGATAAAGGAGATCCGCTGGATCTGCGGATGAACCTGATGATCCCCAAACAGGACGCCGAAGGTAAAGCCGTAGG
>CACXCQ010000096.1 GCA_902766185.1 uncultured Eubacteriales bacterium | reverse complement strand
TTCCGGCCGATGGCCTGCACGAACTCCGCCCCCAGCATCTGCGCCGCTTCACCGGCCGCTTCCTTCGGCTCCAGCAGGCATCCTTCCTGCAGCTTGACCTTG
Source organism: uncultured Eubacteriales bacterium (assembly GCA_902766185.1). Lineage (GTDB taxonomy): Bacteria > Bacillota > Clostridia > Peptostreptococcales > Anaerovoracaceae > Lentihominibacter. The sequence continues at coordinate 4,394 of CACXCQ010000096.1, read as the reverse complement.
ATCAGTTCCCGGCTGTCCAGCAGCTGATCCATCTCCTTGATGACGTTCTCCGTCATCCCGGCCTTGCCCATGTACACCACCGGGTCCAGCTCCTGCGCCAGACTCTTCAAGTAACTTCTCTGTTTTCCTTTAATCATCTGTTTCGTCATCCTGTTTCGCACCCAGCCGCTTCATCTGAGGCTTCTTTGCCTCCTCGGCGGCCGCCTTTTTTCTGGCCTGTTCTCTGGCCTTCTTACCTTTTTTCCCGTGGAGCTTCTTCGCGGGCTTTCCTGCCTTTGCGCCGTCGCCGGACTCAGACGATCCTTCCGCATCTTCTCCCTCTTCGGTGGCGAAGCTCTCTCTCTTATCCGGAGGCAGAAGCTTTGCCTCCTCGGTCTCCAGCCGCTTGTTCTCCTTCTCGGTCTCCTCCAGCTGCGCCTTCTGCTCCTCTGCCTGCGCCTCCTCGATGAGCCGGATCTTCTCGGAATACTTCCGGATGTTCTGCTTGTCGTCCTGCTCCTCGTATATGGCCAGCAGCTCCCGCATGGTCTCCAGATGGCTTCCGTTGATCATCAGCGTCTTCTTGAATTCCGCCACCGCGTCCGATGTCCGGCCGAGTCCCTGATAGGCGACGCCCAGATAGTAATGCATGGGCCACCAGCTTTTGAACTGGGACTGCAGATACGGCTCCAGCTGATCGATCCCCTCCTGGTATCTGCCCGAGGAAACGGCCATGCAGCCGGCTTCGATCTTCACCGGATCCTGCAGCTGCTCGATCCTGTGCCGGATCTCCTTGGCGTCCTTGCGGTTGCGGGAGAACTTCAGGAACCCCTCCCAGGCCAGCACCGCCTTCTGATAGAGGCCGATGTTCAGGTAGGAGTAGCCCAGATAGTAGTATCCCATGGAGAAGCGGGGATGCGTCTCCGTCAGCAGCTCGAACCAGTCCAGCGCCTCCGCCTTGAACCGGCCGACGTATTCCTCGTTGTTGCTGTTCTCGTACATGACCCGGCAGGCCCTGGCGTAACTGTACATGGAGTGCAGATAGTCGTACTGTATGCAAAGGCTGGCCCGGAAATGGATGCAGGCGTTGTCCATCTCGCCCCGTTCGGCGGCGTCCCTGCCCTCCTTCATCAGCGTCTCGAACAGCTTGTGTCCGAAGAGCTTGTCCAGGATCTTCACGTAATCCTTCGTGTATTTGAAGTGAGGATCACAGCCCATTACCCAGGCCATGTTCTCTGCGATGACCATCATGGAAACGCCGTCTCCGCCGGAGAATTCCTTGACCTCCTTGCGGCGCAGCGGAATGGGAACTCCCCTCATCACATCTCCGGCCTTGGAGCGGTTCATGAACTCTTCGCTGAACTCCACGAAGACGAACTTGTTGAGGTATTTGCGGAAGTATCTTCCGATGCGGTCCTCCCGCAGCTGGATGTCCGATTCCTCCCGGGGGCGCACCACCGTTCTGGTGACGCCGATGGACTGCATCAGAGTCTGCTTTTCTTCTTTTTTCTTAATCATCGCGATTCATTCCTTACTGTATTATTTGTGCCGGTCCGCCCTAAAGCGCCCGGAACCGTTCGTCTTTGAGCATCCGTTCATCCCCCGACGCTTCCCGGAGAATGTCCAGCAGATGCTCCCTGTCCTGGGGCAGTGTCCCCGCCAGAGACAGGTAATTGGATGCGTGGTTGCTGCGGAATACGCAGGGCCGACTGACGTGGATGTTCTCCAGCATGAGCTTCGTCTCCGCCACCACCTCCTGGGGGCTCAGAAGCTGCAGCCTGCCGCTGCGGATCTCCTCCGCGATGGGAACATCCGGATCCACCAGCAGGGTCAGAAGCCCCACATAGGACGGCTCCATCTCGCTGATCATGGTCCCGGTCTGCACCGCGTGATCCTCCCATCCCGCCTTGCCGGCGATGCCGGAAATGAAGGTGACGGAAGCCTTGATCCCGCAGTCCTCCGCTTTGCGGACGCCGTCGATGAGCTGCTGCCGGGTCTCTCCCTTGTTGATCTGCTTCAGCACCGCGTCACTGCCGGACTCCGCGCCGATGTAGACCATGGTGATCCCCGCCTGCCGCAGCTGCCGCAGCTCCTCCTCCGACTTGCGCAGAACATCCGTCGATCTGGCGTAAGCGGTGACCCGCTGGCATTCCGGGAAGTTCTCCGAAATGAAGTTCAGGATCGGCAGGAGCTTGGCGTTGGTCAGCGCCAGGGCGTCGCCGTCGCACAGGAAGATCCGCTCCACTCTCCGGTAGGTCCTTCTGGCCCAGGCCAGATCCTCCAGGACCTCCTTCGGATCGCGGATCCGGAACTTCTTATCCTTATACATGCTGCAGAAGGTGCACTTGTTGTGGGTGCACCCTATGGTCACCTGCACCAGCAGGCTGTAGGCCTCGCTGGGCGGGCGAAAAATGTTTCCTTCGTATCTCATAGCTGTCTCTTCGCCGGGCTGTCAGGCTACATCCTCTCCGGCGCTTTCATGCCCAGCAGCGCCAGGCCGCTGGCGATGACAGTCTTCGTCGCCAGGACCAGGGCGACCTTGGCCACCTTCTCGTCCTCGTTCTCCACCAGGATGTGCTCATCGTGGTAGAAGCGGTTGTAGGCCTGGGCGATGTCCACGATGTGGCGGGTCACCACGGAGGGCTCGTACTTCTCTCCGGCTTCCGCGATCACGGCAGGCATCTGATAGAGCAGCGTGATCAGCTCGTGGGCGCTGTCCCCGGTGATGTAGGACGCGTCAAAGCCAGCCTTTGCGCGGGCGATGACGTCCTCCCCGGCGTTGCGCAGGATGCTGCAGGCACGGGCGTGGGTGTACTGGACGTAGGGACCGGTCTCACCCTCGAAGTTCAGCACGTGCTCCCAGGAGAACACGTAGTCCTTGATCCGGTAGTTGGACAGTTCGTTGAAGATCACGGCGCCGATGCCGACGGCCGCGGCTGTCTCTTCGATATTCTCTGTGTTGACGTTCTTCTCTTTGATGATCTCTCTGGTCTGGTCCACCGCGCGGTTCAGCACGTCCTCCAGGAAGATGACTCTGCCCTCTCTCGTGGACATGGTGCCTTCCTCCATGCTCACCAGGCCGAAGGGAACGTGGACGCAGTCTCTGGCCCACTCGTAGCCCATCATCTCCAGGATCTGGATCCACTGCTGGAAGTGCAGGTTCTGCTGGGAAGCCACCACGTAGATGTTCTTGTAGAAATCGTAGGTCTCCTTCCGGTAGACCGCCGCGGCGATGTCACGGGTGATGTACAGGGTGGAGCCGTCGGACTTGGTGATCAGCGCCACCGGCAGGTTGTAGTCGTCCAGCCTTACGATCTGGGCGCCCTCGTCCTCCTCCAGAAGACCCTTGTCCGCCAGTTCCTTGACGAATCTGGGCATCTTGTCGGAATAGAAGCTCTCGCCGTTATAGGAATCGAAATGAATCCCAAGCATGTCGTAGACCCGGTTGAATTCCTTCAGGGACTCGTCTCTGAACCACTGCCAGAGTTCGGTCTCTTCCTTCTCGCCGTGCTCAAGCTTGGTGAAGGTGGCTCTCGCCTCGTCCTCCAGCGACGGATCGTTCTCCGCCTCCTCGTGGAACTTCTTGTAGTACTCCAGCAGGGTCTTGATGGGTTCGTTGATCACGTCTTCCCTGTTGCCCCACCGGCGATAGGCCACGATCATCTTGCCGAACTGCGTGCCGTAATCGCCCAGATGGTTGATCCGGAAAACATCGTAGCCCAGGAAGTCGTAGATATTGGCGATGGAGCTTCCGATGACGGTGCTTCTGATGTGTCCGATATGGAAGGGCTTGGCGATGTTCGGCGAGGAATACTCCACGATCACCTTCCGTCCGCCGCCCAGATCGCTTCTGCCGTAATCCGCGTCTTTGGCGATGACCTCGCCCACCACTTCGCCGGCGAACTCATCTCTGGCCAGGAACATATTCACATATGCGTTGACCTGTTCCACCTTCGCGAACATGGGCTCGTCAGCGATGGCCTCCGCGATGCCCTTGGCGATCATTGGCGGAGCCTTGCGCAGCACCCGGGCAAGTTTGAAACAGGGCAGGGCGTAGTCTCCCATGGACGCGTCCTGCGGGGTCTCGATCATTTCCCGGACCTCTGCCTCCTCAAGTCCCTCGATGTGCGGCGCCAGCAGCGCTGCGATTTTCTCTGTGTAGTTGATCATGTCGATACTCCTTCGTCTTACACTTTCAGTTTCACTACGGTGACTCCGTCACCGCCTTCTCCCATAGCACCCCGTCGGTACTCTTTAACATTCTTATGCTGCCTCAGCCGGGCGCGGATCCCCTTGCTGAGGATCCCCTCTCCCCGTCCGTGGATGATGGTCACCTCGGACAGCCCGCCAAGAAAAGCGTCATCTATATATTTTTCCACATCCATGATGGCATCGTCAAGGTTTTTTCCCCGCAC
>CACXCQ010000095.1 GCA_902766185.1 uncultured Eubacteriales bacterium | reverse complement strand
TTTTCTTTTCGATCATCAGAGAATGTGGATGTGATCCATGAGTTCCTTTTCCATCTCTGTGCGGTGGTGTTTCGTGTAGATCCCGGGGATCCCGCCGGTGTGAAGCATGATCAGCGTGTCACCCTTGCGGATCTTGCCTTCCCCGATCATCCGGAGCATCCCGCAGAAGGTCTTGCCGGTATAACAGGGATCGAGAATGATGCCCTCCATCCGGCCCATGTAGTAGATGGCCTCCCGGACTTCCGCCACCGGGTTGTTGTATCCGCCGCAATCGTATGCCGAGGTAACGTCGAAGTCTTCCGCCTTCAACTCCTCGGGAAGTCCGTAGGCTGCGCGCATACGTTCATAATATTCCGCAGCGCTCCGCTGAATGTCCCGGTAAGGAAGCACGCCGATCCCGGTGAGTTTCATGGGAAGATGTTCATTCGCAAAGGCAGATGCCATTCCGATGTAAGTGCCCATGCTTCCCACAGTAACGAAAACTCTGGGATCAGCAAGTTCCAGCTGCCGGACCTGAGCATCCAGTTCCAGAGCGCAGTCGTAGTACCCCAGGGCACCCAGCTCATTGGATCCTCCCATGGGAATGTAATAGACCTTTTCTCCCCGAGCTTCCCATTCAGCCGTCACCTCTGTGACGGTCTGTTCCAGAAGCACGGATTCCTTCTGCCCTTCCTTCGGTTCAGCCAGATATACATGGCAGTCCATGATGCCGTCCAGAAGCAGGTTGGCGGAGATCTCCCCGGGATACGGATCCACAGCGACGATGGCGGCCTTCAGGCCGTATTTGGCTGCCACAGCAGCCGTGAGCCGTCCGTGATTCGTCTGGGCTCCGCCCACCGTCAGGAGCATGCTTGCCCCTTTATCTTCAGCATCCTTCAGGAAGTACTCAAGCTTGCGCAGCTTGTTTCCACCGGTCCCGAAATCCGTGAGGTCATCCCTTTTCAGATACAGGTCCACACCGAGATCCGCCGATATCCTGTCCAGCCTTTGCAAAGGCGTCGGCACGTTAAGAAAACAGGTTTTTTCGATTCCGAGAGACATGATCCTCCTCCCACCAGCACATCCATGGCCTCATCTCCTGGTGCGAAATATGACCGCGGTAACGGTGACGCCGACAAAGAAGGCGATCACCGCCGCAAGCACGTATCCGCCGGCCCCATCACTGAGCAGAGATGAGCCGGTGAATTCATCTCCTGCCAGGGTATGGGATGATCCGCCGGTCCGCACGATCAGCGCGCTCAACACGACCGTGAGGATCATCGACACGCCGCCCAGACTGGCCAGACTCCGCCGGGTCTGCTGCTTTTGCAGTTCCGCTGCCCTGCTGTGGAGCCGCGCGACCCGTTCTTCTGCTGTTCTCATTTGACTACCTCTTCTTCACAGGATTACTTCTTCTGACACTACAGATACATGTGAAGAGAGTTTTCCCAACATATTGTGAAAAAAATGACGTTTTCTAACCGAGAATCTGCACATCCTCGAGAAATCTGTGGAGCCCTTCCGGTGCCTCGGCGATGTCCTCCAGGTTCGTATCACCCAGTTTTACCATTTTTGAGGTGCCGTGATAGTCGCTCCCGGCCGTTACATAAAGACCATGCTCTGCGGCAATTTGCAGGACCTGTTCCTGCATCCGCAGGGTGAATCCGGAATAGTAAGCCTCGACTCCCTGGAGTCCGAAACCGATCAGATACTCGATTCTTCCTTCCAGTTCCTCGTCCATGATCAGCTGGTCTCCGTCTCCGTAAACCGGATGAGCCAGCACCGGGATCCCGCCGCTTTTGCGTATTCCTTCTATGGCCTCCTCCGGCCGGACATGCATCCCCTTAAAGCGTTTCTTATTTATGTATTCAGAGATGGCCTCGTGGATATCCCGGGCGTAACCATGACTGATCATCAGCCTCGCGATATGGGGTTTTCCCGGATTGTCCATGTTCAGGACGCCGTCGATCTCATCCTGAGAAAACGCAAATCCGAACTCCTCCTGTAAAAAAGCCAGCCGTTCCCTGGTCTTCTTCATTCGGAAGGAGTGTCCCAGGCGAACGACCTCCCCTATTCCCGGGATCTGAGGATCGTATCCGTATCCCAGAATGTGATACTTGCCATACTCATCTCTGCAGGAAAACTCCACCCCGCGAATAAAGGCGGGAGCATCCTCCTGGTCAGTGAGGAGCCGGGGCATAAGATCCCCGCCATCGATCGAATCGTGGTCGGTGACGGAAAACAGTTCAATGCCGCTCTGACGGATATGGGTGATCAGTTCCTCCAAACTATCCGTTCCATCGGATATTGTCGTATGCATGTGTAAGTCGATCTTCTTCATGTTATATGTCCTTTATGAGGACCTGTCGCTGAGTGATCTCGTACGGCGTCCTCTTTCTTGTGACATCAATGCAGTGATCCATGGTTCTCTGCACTTTGTCGGCGAGGTCCTGAACGGCGTCATGAATCTCTTTCTCCGAAGTTTTGACGTATAGGATGATGGACTCCTCAGTGATGTCCATCCGTCTGATTGCCTCGTGTTTTTTGTGTTCGAGCAACTGCTTTTCATCCTGGATCGAGGAGATGTCATACAGGATGACCGGGTTCCGTTCAGCGCTCACATCCAGCTCATCCGCAAGGCGAAGGATGGCTGCCAGATACGGCAGACAGATCACGTTGCCGTTTGGCATGACCAGCCTTTGGGGATACTCCTCCTCATCGAAGAGGTCCGTCTTTCTGTGACCGCGGCAGGTCTGGATGGCCGCATAGGTATGCTCCTCGGAAGGCAGTTCGAACAGCTCTGCATATTTCCGAACGAAGCATCCGGAGAATTCATTGTGAAAATCCCTGATGATCCTGGTTGTGTCTTTTCTGTCATGCGTATCAAAATAATCCCCGAAATCGATCTCCTCACAGAATGTCTCATAGTCCTTCTGCGGGATCCCCATGCCGACGTCGTGCAAGTAACCGCTCACCAGAAGGACATACAGTTCATCCGCGTTCAGATGCCGCGCATTCTTACCGACCAGCTGATTGCAGTAGTCGATGACCGTCAGGCTGTGCAGTTCGGAGTGATCCGTGTACTCGGGAAAATACTGGCGATACCTGGACAGTATTATCTGGAGAGTGCAAACAGCGTTCTGAAACCGCCGATGCAGCTCCGGATCAAGTTTATAAAGCCTTGTTTCGATCTGAAAATCATTATTGGTCATTCTCGTATCCTCGGGGAACACATTTTATCCTCGCATACTAAAGCGGAGAACTGGTCATCCGACCCTTTTGTTCTCCGCCGGGTGTCAGGAATCGCTGACATGTCTACGACTGTTTTGATCTGAGCATATTCCGCGAAACATGCATATTAAGAGCAGAGCACACCAACGCACTCACAGAGATCCATGCCGCGATCAGGTCTCTCGCAAAGATCTTGTTCTTCACGAAGCGTTCTCCTTATCAATCGTCCGACGATTGCTTTTATTGGGTTTATTTTACTACAATCCCCTGATAACGCAAAACTTTTTTCATTCCTGTAACAGCATATCCATGTCATACCACACCGTACCGCCGTAGACCGATGCGGAAACGCCGACCAGGTGAAAGCCGAAACCTTTGTACATACTGATCTTGTCTTCTACACAGGTGAGCAGAAGGCGTTTGCGTCCCCTTTCCTTCTCTCGTTGACAGTACAGCCTGACCATGGCCCTCGCCAGGCCTCGCCCGCGATGCTCCGGCATAACATCAAGTCCGCAGAGCATCACGGTGCTCCCATCGGGGTCATGCAAAAGGCTGGCCTCTGAGAAAAACGCATCCCGAAATACATCTTCATCCGTTGCGACACCGTTCATAATGCCGGCAAGTCTGCCCGTCCTCCTGTCCTCAGCGACCAGAAACAGTTCCGGTGCCGCAGCGGCGCGATCGAGGATCTCTTCCCTCGTGCACGCATCGGCCGGGTTGTCGTAGCACACCGATTCCATGTGGGCGGCGTACTCCGCTTCCCCGATATTATTCGGGTCGATCGTACGGAACAGATATCTTTCTTCCAGGTTCTCCATTTTATCGTTCCCGATTCACTCAACTACAGTAACGTTAACGGTCTTCTTCACCCCATTTGGAGCATAGACGTATACGCTGCATTCGCCCTTGCCTGCGGCGGTGATGCGTCCGTTTCCGCTGACCGTCGCGACCTTCGGATCGCTGCTCAGATACCGCAAGGTCTTCACATGCTTCTTCGGTGTCAGTTTCTTCCCCTTCTGTAGCTTATTCACCCTCGCTTTGATCGTAAAAGACTCCCCAGTTTTGAGTGCGACGCTCTTCTTGTTCACCGTCACGCTCTTCGGATTGGTGTAGAGTCTGCTTCCTCCGGAGGTGTACGCGTGGACCATCAGACCGGATCTGACGTAGGTCTTCCTGCCGTCCTTCATGATCCATGCCTTGACATAGGCCTTGTACGAGGTCCCTTTCTTCAGTTTCTTTTTCGTCCACTGGAAGGTGTTGTTCCCTTCAAATGATTTCACCTTCTTGTATCTCATGTTGTTCTTGCAGATGGCAAAGAACACATCATAGCCATCCGCGCCTTCGATCCTGCTCCAGGAAAGAACGAGGCTGCGGCTTCCCTTAGCGGTCATCTTTGTCAGAAGCGTTCCGCTGACCTTTGCCGGATCCGGTTTCGGCGGATCCGGCGGAGCATCGCCCACACTGTATGTGCCGTCCGTCAGAGCCGCTTCGTAGTTCGGGTTCCCGTTCCAGCTGACTTTGATCGGATAGGTCCCCGGCACATCCTTCTTCGCGTCGGTGCTTAATGCTACGCCAAGATCATCGTCCTTGACATAGGCGCCGCCCACCGTATAGGTCAGCTCCTGCAGGTCCTTTCCGTATTCGCTGCTCCTGTCGTCCGCTCGGATGGTGATGGCAGCGGGCGAGATCTTCACCTGCTGGTTTCCCGCGTATTCACTGTAGTTCTTTTGTGCCACCCGAAATTCTACCGTATATTCGCCCGCGTCCGTAAAGGAAGGAATCTCCTCTGTGAAGGCTCCGCCCGCCTCCGCGTACGTTACCTTCGCGCCGGCCGGAGCGTTGACGGTGATGCTGTGCGCCGCGCCGTCATAGGTCCCTTCGTACCCCGCGGAAGTCACCTGCATGTCCGCCGGGGAGATGGTCATGTCCGCCGTCGCGGTCCCTGCGTTGTAGTTTTCGGTCTG
>CACXCQ010000094.1 GCA_902766185.1 uncultured Eubacteriales bacterium | reverse complement strand
ATGCCCCATGGAGCCACTGGCCGGGATCGAACCGGCCACCTGCACGTTACGAATGTGCTGCTCTGCCAGATGAGCTACAGTGGCTTGGGCGTCTCTTCGGATGCTGTTTTCCGAAGCGACTTCGCCATTATAACATCTTTGAAATCAGTTTTCAAGGTCATTTATCATATCATCTATATCATTATATTGCGTCTGGTCCGTGGAGTTGGGTCCGATCTGCGGATCAGAGGCAGGTCCGATCAGGAAATAGTAGGCGATTCCCAGCAGAACGAAGACGGCCAGGATGATGCAGAAGATGATGATCGCCTTCTTGAAGCGGGCACTCTTCTGAACAGGATCCATCTGTTCGGCGGCTTCTTCGTAGGCCACGGTGCCGCCTGCGGCGGCCGCTGCCTTCTTCGCCAACTTTTCGCGCTTGGCTGCTTCCTTATCCGCCTTGCGCTTTTCTTTTTCCAGACGTTTCTTTTCTTTTGCCGAGAGGATCGGTTCCGCAGGGGTTTCTTCCGCGGTCTCCTCAGCGGGGGCTTCCTCAGCGGGAACTTCCTCAGCGGGAACTTCAGCCGCAGGGACTTCTTCCGCAACCGGAGCCTCTTCAACAGCCGGCTCTACGGCCGGAACTTCTTCCACCGCAGGAACTTCCGCCGGAGTATCAGCCGGAACCTCAGTCGCAGGGACTTCTTCCGCAACCGGAGTTTCTTCAACGGCCGGTTCTGCCGGGGCCTGCGCCACCTCTGCCGGGGCCGGCTCTGCCTTTGCGGGAGCCTGCGCCTGTCCTGCCTTTGCGGGAGCGGGATGGCGATGCATCTGCTGCACCTGGCTGAAGATGACCTTCAGCGTCTTGGCATCCTTCTCCTCGTAGGGAAGCATGATCACCTCGTCGTCGCACTTGAAGCCGTAGACGCGCTTCGCCTCGGAATGGCGCAACTCGGTGATGTGGGAATACAGATGCTCCTTGCCATTTACGGTGACTGATTTTGTTGTAAATTGAACTTTTTGTCCGTTTGAAAGGATTTCTATCGTTTTCATCAGAAACTCCCATACAAATTTTTCAAATACAACTATACGATATAATAGTCATAAAGGAGCAAAAAAGTCAATATTTTTGTAGAAAATTACAGATTTAGGAAGACAAAGCAAAAAATCAATGATATAATGTATCAGCAAATCTGTTGTTAAGTTGATAAAGAAGAGGTTTCATATGGATATTAGTGCATTAACTGAACAGAGACGTGACATGGTCATCAATCTTCTGAAGGGGATGAAAATCAGAAAGAGCGATGGCGAAGGATTCGACAAAGACGATGTATATGCATGCATGCAGCAACTATGCGACGTCTACGAAAGAAGCATCGATGATCTGACAGTCAGCTACGAAACAGAGATCAGCGAACTGCAGGACAAATATCAGAAATACGATGAAAACAATGATCTCTATATCAGCTTAATCATGGAAGCGAAGAAGAGCAGCAACGAGATCATTAACAAGGCGAAGGCTGAGGTGGACGAGATCCTGGCAGCAGGCAAGGAACAGATCGCCGCACAGCAGGAAGAGATCGAAGCGTGCAGAGCCCAGGCAGCGAAGGAGAAGGAAGATCTGGAAGCTGATCTGGAAGCGGCAAAGGCAGCGGCAGAGCGGGAGAAGAACGAACTCGCCGCCGGCATCGACGCCGAGAAGAGACACGCGGACGCGGTCAGAGATCAGTACAGAGATCAGGTCGCAGTCATGGATCAGGAATTCGACGAGATCAAGACCAACATCCTGAGGACCGCAGGCAAGATCGACGGACTGAAGGCACAGCTGCAGGAGTCATCCGAAGAAGCGGCATGGCAGCTGCAGGATGAGCAGGTACCGGCAGAGCCCGAACCGGCAGAGGAGGAAGCGGTCGAAGAAGCTCCCCAGGAGATGACCTTCGAAGAGCTGGTTGCCAAGATGCAGCAGGAGGATGCTGCAAAGGCAGGTCCGGCCGAGGTCGAAGCGCCGGCAGAGCCCCCGGTAGTAGAGCCGGAGATCGAAGTTCCCGCTGAACCCGAACCGGAAGAAAGCGGATTCCACTTTGAGCCAGTGTTCGACACCCCGGCAGCAGTGGTCGAAGAGCCCGCAGAGCCGGAAGTGATCGTTGCAGATGAACCGGCGATCGATATCCCCGTCGAAGAGCCGCCAGTAGAGATTCCGGTGGAGATCCCGGAAGTGGAGATCCCGGTGGAAGAAGTTCCGGCGGAGATTCCGGCGGTCGAGGTCCCGGAAGTCGAGATCCCCGCGGAAGTGGCCGAGTTCGCTCCGCTGGAGGAAGTTCCCGCAGAGATCCCTGTTGAGGTTCCCGTCGACGACGTGATCCCGCAGGAAGTCGTCCCTGAGGTCCCGGAAGTTGAAGTTCCGGCAGTGGGCGCAGTCGAAGAAGCGGCAGGAGAGGTTCTGGGCGACATCGAAGACCTGGCCCTTGAAGACATTTCCGTCGACATTCCGCAGGAAGAGCCCGTGATCGAGGAGGAGCCTATTGAAGAGATCTCCTTCGAGGGCCTTGAGGAACTGTTTAAGGATTAAGTCGAACGTTGAGAATTGTTCGGCGCACGGCAGCGAAAAGCTGCCGTGCGCATTTTTCGTAATTAGGACATGGTAGTTTCATAACGGGGGCATCAATTATGGAAGCGCTGAAACAGAAAATAATGCAGGATGGAGTCGCCATCGGCAAGGATATCGTCAAGGTGGACAGTTTCCTGAACCACCAGCTGGACACCCGGTTCCTGGAGGAAGTGGGCGCTGAGTTCGGCCGGCGGTTCGCCGATGTGAAGGTGGACAGGATACTCACGGTGGAGGCCAGCGGAATCGCCATCGCCATGGCGGCGGCCCCGCACTTTGATTACCCGCCGGTGGTATTCGCCAAAAAAGCCGCGCCCAACACCATGGTGGAGGGATTCTATGAGGAAGAGGCGAGATCCTTTACCAAGGGAACAGTATCCAAGCTCCGGGTCTCGGAGCGGTTTCTGAACGCCGGTGAGAACGTGCTGATCCTGGACGACTTTCTGGCTTACGGTGAAGCGTCCCTGGCGATGGTGGAGATGGTCCGCAGCGCCGGCGCGGATGTGGCGGGAGTCGGCATCGTCATCGAAAAAGGATTTCAGGGTGGCGCGGCCAAGCTGAAGGCAAAGGGCGTCAGGGTGGAATCTCTGGCGGTCATCGACAGGATCGACGACGGCACCGTTATCTTTCGGGAGGAGTAATGCAGGGTTATAAGATCGATTATCATATCCACACCACATATTCCGACGGATCAGCCACGCCCACCCAGATCGTCAAGCGGGCGAAGGAGCTGGAGTACGATGAGATCGCCATCACCGATCACGACACCACAGCGGGTCTTAAGGAGGCGGCCATCGCGGCAGAGGCCGTGGAAATGCGGGTGATCCCCGGGATCGAGATCGCCACACAGACCGAGGAGGGGATCGGGCTGCACATCCTTGGCTACCGCATGGATACGGAGAACGAAGAGCTCCAGGTTTTTCTGGAGGGAATGCTTCAGCGCAGACGGGCCCGGAACGTGAAGCTCTTTGCCGCCCTTCGGGAGATGGGATACGACATCTCCGAGGACGATATCAAGACCGGCGAGAAGGGATACGTCGGCAAGCCGGTCATCGCCAGAGCCCTGGTCGAAAAAGGCTACATCAGCAGGCCGAAGGAAGCCTTCGGCGCTGAGATCCTGGGAAGCCCGAAATGCAGGGCGATCAAAAAAACCAAGCCCAGCTCAGAGGAAGCCATCCAGGTGCTGCTGCAGGCAGGCGGCATCCCGGTGCTGGCCCATCCCATCCAGACAAGAGGGATCGGCGAAACGGGCAGCGAGGAATTCTTCGAGAACGTGGAGAAAATCATCGCCAGGCTCAAAAAGCAGGGCCTGAAGGGTCTGGAGTGCTATCATCCGGACATGAACGAAGAGCAGTCCGCCCGGTTCGTCGAGCTGGCGGAGAAATATCATTTGCACATTACCCGGGGTTCCGACTTCCACGGCAAGGACCTTGCCGACGCGGATCCCACGGCAGAATACAGATAAACCAGACAAGACAGGAGGTAACGATGAAGGTATACAATACGCTCACAAGAAGAAAAGAAGAACTGAAGACCATCGAAGACGGAAAGGTGCGGATCTATGTCTGCGGCCCCACGGTCTACAACTTCTTTCATATCGGAAACGCCCGTCCCTTCGTGGTTTTTGATACCCTGCGGAAATATCTGCGGTACAGAGGCTACGACGTGAAGTTCGTCCAGAACTTCACCGACGTGGATGACAAGATCATCAACAAAGCCAGGGAGGAAGGCGTGACCGCTCCCGAGATCAGCGAGAGATACATCGAAGAATACTACAAGGACGCAGCGGCGCTGAACGTGGAGAAGGCGGACGTCCATCCCAGAGTCTCCGAGCACATTCCGGAGATCATCAGCTTCGTGCAGACCCTCATCGACAAGGGCTACGCCTATGAACGCAACGGGGATGTGTATTTCTCCACCAGAAAGTTCGACGGCTACGGCAAGCTGTCCAAGAAGGACATCGATGAGCTGGAGTCCGGCGCCCGCATCGCCATCAACGAAGACAAGGATGATCCTCTGGACTTCGCCCTGTGGAAGGCGCGCAAGGAACCGGACGAGATCGCCTGGGAGTGCCCCTGGGGAATGGGCCGGCCGGGCTGGCACATCGAGTGCTCCGCCATGGCCAAGAAGCACCTCGGGGATACCATCGATATCCACGCCGGCGGACAGGATCTGCAGTTCCCTCATCATGAGAACGAGATCGCCCAGTCCGAGTGCTGCAACGGTGTACCCTTCGCCAACTACTGGATGCACAACGGCTACATCACTATCGATCACGAGAAGATGTCCAAGTCCAAGGGCAACTTTTTCACCGTCAGGGATATCCTGAAGGAGTATGACGGGGAAGTCATCCGCTTCTTCCTGCTGTCGGGCCACTACCGCAGCCCCATCGATTTCAGCGATAAGCTGATGGAGCAGGCGAAGAACGGACTCGCCCGTATGCAGAACGCCAGAGACAACCTCCGCCATCTCATGGAGAACGGCAACGAGGGCGAGATGACGGCTGCAGAGAAGGAAGCGGCGGACGGATTCGATGCTTACCGCCAGTCCTTCATCCAGGCTATGGATGACGACCTGAATACGGCGGACGGCGTTTCCGCGGTGTTCGAGCTGGTCACGGCCATCAATCAGGCAGTTCGCGGCGGAGCGACGAAGGCCTTTGCTAAGGCAGCCATGGACGTGTTGATGGAGCTGTGCGGCGTGCTGGGTCTGCTGCAGGATGCCGAAGAGGAAGAGGCCATCGATGACGATGTGCAGGCTCTGGTCGAGGAACGCCAGGAGGCGAGAAAAGCGAAGAACTATGCCAGAGCGGATGAGATCCGGGATCTGCTGAAGGCCCGGGGCATCACGCTGAAGGATACGCCCCAGGGCGTACAGATCATCCGTGATTAAGACGGAGACCATGCCCGCGGAGAAGGCGCGGAACCTGAATACCGACGCTCTGGCCTTCATGGGAGATGCGGTCTACGAGCACTTCATCCGGCAGATGCTCCTCGGACGGGGGATCAGCAAGGCGGAGAGGTTGCACCGGGAGGCCACCCGTTACGTCAGCGCAGTCGCGCAGGCACAGATCATCCACGGTCTTTTCGATTCGCTGACGGAGGAGGAGCAGAAGCACGTGCGGCGCTGGCGCAACCACCGCTTTCATTCGAAGGCGAAGAACGCCGATCCCATGACATACAAGTGGGCCACAGCCTTTGAAGCTCTGGTGGGATACCTGTACCTGACCGGGGATGAGCAAAGGCTGGACTGGCTGATGGAGCAGGCCGCGT
>CACXCQ010000093.1 GCA_902766185.1 uncultured Eubacteriales bacterium | reverse complement strand
TCCATCATCACCCAGGAATACTCTATGCGTCAGGACATGACCATGGACGAGGTCATGGAGTACCAGGGCAGGCTCTATTACATGAAGAAGAAGGAGATCCTGGAGAAGAGCGGGGAGCTGCTGGAATTCGCGGGACTCTCCGATTACCGGCACCGGGTGGTGCGTCACCTTTCCGGCGGAATGAAGCGGAAGCTGATGATCTGCCGGGCGCTGATGACCGACCCGGAGATCATTCTTCTGGACGAACCCACAGCGGGAATGGACGCCATTTCCCGCCGGCAGATGTGGAATCTTCTGCGCCAGCTTCACGGCCGGGGGATCACCATACTGCTGACCACCCATTACATCGACGAAGCCCAGTCTTTGTGCGAGCGGGTGGCGCTGATCGACCGGGGGAAGCTGGACACCATCGATACGCCCTCATCGCTGATCGATGCGTTGGGGCCATATACGGTGGAGACCAGCAGCGAGGAAAACCTGGTCTGCCGGTATTTTCAGACCAGGGAGGAGGCCATCGCGCATCTGGAAAAGCTGGATGCCGCAGGCGCGACCCTGCGCAACACTACGCTGGAGGACGTTTTCGTCGAGCGGATCGGAAGGAGACTGGATCAGAGATAGCATGGGCGTACTGGCAGTTTTATGGGAAAAATGGAGGGAGTTCCGTCGGGACTTCTACAAAATAACGCTGGCTGCGGTCATCACCCCGCTGATGTATCTGATCGTCTTCGGTCTGGGGATCCAGACCACATCCCACGGGGAGCCGTACCTGAACTTCCTGATCCCGGGCATCGTGGCCTTGTCCACCATGACCGGCAGTTTCAGCGCGGTCGCCCAGAACATGAGCGTCCAGCGTCTGTACGAGAAGGCTCTGGATCAGGTGATGGTCTCGCCCACGCCTCTGTGGCAGTTCATCCTGGGACAGGTCATCGGAGGAAGCCTGCGGGGCATGTACGCAGGATGCATCATTCTGCTCCTGACCGCCCCCATCCGGACGGGGCTGATCTTCAACGGGCTGTCGCTTATGATCATGTTCCTCAACGGAACTGTGTTCGCGACCCTGGCGCTGGTGCTGTCCTTCCTGGCGAAGAGCTACACCGACGCGCCCCGTTACACAGCATACATCATCACCCCCATGTCATTCCTGTGCAACACCTTCTTCTCCACGGACGCTATGCCCATGGGGATCCGGCAGGTGGTGGCGGCGCTGCCCCTGTCCCAGAGCAGCGGCATCATCCGGGGGATCGCATCGGGCGAAGGCTATTCCCCGTGGAGCGTGGTGATCCTGCTGGCCTACCTGGCCGCGTTCTCGCTGATCTCTGTGGTGTTCATCTACAAGAAGAAGAATCTGTAGCCGGAGGGACGAAACGATGACGGACAGGAAAACAGACAAAGCGTTGCTCGTGGTCAGCTTCGGAACGACACACGAAGAGACCAGGGCAGTTACCATAGACGCCATCGAAGAAGATCTGGCGGCGGCTTTCCCGGGGAGAAGGCTCTACCGGGGCTGGACCAGCGGGATGATCCTGCGGATCCTCAAGAAGCGCACCGGGACCACCTTTGATTCCGTGGAGGAAGCCCTGGAGAGGATGGCGGCGGACGGCATCACCGATGTGCTGGTGCAGCCGACCCACATCATCCCCGGCGAAGAGAACGACCGGATGCGGGAGATGATCACGGGCTTTTCGGATCGTTTCGAGCGGATCGCCATTGGAAGGCCGCTGCTTTCATCGCAGGAGGATCTGCAAAGGCTGGCCCTCATTCTGGCAGAGGAACTGCTGGGAGCGAAGGGATGCGAGGAGACGTCCGGGAGGACCCTGATCCTGATGGGTCATGGCTCAGCGGACAAGCCTGAGGCGAATCAGGTCTACCGCGATCTGGAACAGACCTTCCGAAGCTGCGGATACGACAACGTCTTCGTGGCGACGGTGGAGGGAACGCCTACGCTGGAGGACACCCTGAAAAAGCTGGAGGACGCGGCGGCGAAGATGGAGCGCCCATCCGGATCTTCGAACCGGATCGCTGTCCTGACGCCGCTGATGACGGTGGCCGGCGATCACGCGAAGAACGATATGGCCGGCGATGATGAGAACTCATGGAAGAACCGGCTGGAGGAAGCTGGCTTTTCCGTCTGCCCGGTCCTGCGGGGACTGGGGGAATATCCGGCGGTGCGGGAGTTGTTCATCCTGCACGCGAAGCAGGGGCAAAGCCTTTCGTCACAAAAGCAGGACGCCCGGGAGTGAACGTGTTGATGAGTACTCTTTTGCGAAGAAAACTGAATACACGACAGGAGAAGATAAGCGCGCTGGCCGCGGCGGTCGTTGCTGCGTTGCTCACGGGGTGCTGCCTGTTTGCCGGGACCCTGGCCGAGCCTGCCTTTGGAGCGGAAGGCTACGATAAGGTGGCGTCGGGGGCGGATCAGGCATCGGCGAAGCAGGTGCTGCAGTACGGCATGACGCCCATCCGGGCGCAGGACGTAAACGACGGGGCGTATGAGATCGACGTGGAGTCCAGCTCGAAGTTCTTCCGGGTGGAGAAGGCGATCCTGAAGGTCAAAGGCGGGAAGATGTCGGCGGACCTGACCCTTTCCAGCGCCAGCTATAAATTCGTCTATCCGGGGACGGCGGAGGAGGCGGCGAAGGCGCCGCTGGACAAGTACGTCGAACTGAAGGAACGGGACGCCCAGGGCAGCTTCACCATGCCGGTCAGCGGCCTGAACGAGGAGATCCTCTGCGCGGCGTTCAGCAAAAAGAAGAAGGCCTGGTATGACCGGACGATCCTCTTTGACGCGGGGAGCCTTCCGGCGGAAGCCCTGAAGATCAACGTTCCGGATTACGACAAGATCGAAAAGGCGATGGACGCCTATGAAAGCGATCAGGAGGGGGGAGACGGCGACTCCGGCAGCGCATCGGGGTCAACATCAGCTGGCACCACCTCGGAGACCGGAAACGGCGGGCTGACCTCCTTTGATCCGGTGCCGGTGGACCTGGAGGACGGAGAGTATTCCATCCAGGTGAACATGAGCGGCGGAAGCGGCCGCGCCAGCGTGACCTCACCCACCTGGCTGATCGTGAAGGACGGCAAAGCCTGGGCGAAGCTGCTGTGGAGCAGCACGTATTACGACTACATGATCGTCGGCGGGAAGAAGTATCTGAACGAGACCACCGACGGAGGACCTTCCACATTCACCATACCCATCGCGGTGATGGATGAGGATATGCCGGTGATCGCGGACACCACGGCCATGGGGGATCCGGTGGAGATCGAGTACCAGCTGATCTTTTACGGGGATTCCATCGGGTCGAAGAGGCAGATCCCGCAGGAAGCGGCCATCGATGTGCTGGCGGTAGCGCTGGTCATCATCGTGCTTGGGGGAATCCTGAACTTCATCATCAAGAAACGGAGAAAGCAATGAGTGATAAGCCCTATTTCCCGCTCTTTGTGGATCTGAGCGAAAAGGACATCCTGTTTGTCGGCGCGGGACCGATCGCGGCAAGGCGGATCGGCGTTCTGCGGCCCTTTGCCGGGAGGATCACGGTGGTGGCCCCTGAAGCGGAGGAAGGGATCGAAAAACTTGCCGCGGGCGGGGATATCGCCTGGATCAGACACGCTTTTGAAGATGGCGATCTGGCCGGCCGGGACATGGTCTTTGCCGTCACGGATGATCCGGCGCTGAACGAGGAGATCGGGATGAAGTGCCGGGAGAAGGGGATCCTGGTCAACGTGGCCAGCGACAAGAGCCTCTGCGACTTCTATTTCCCCGGGATCGTACAGAAGGGGGAGACGGTGATCGGCGTAAGCGCGTCGGGAAAGGATCACAAGAAAGCCCGGCAGCTGCGGGAGCGGATCGAGGAAATCCTGACAGAGAAGATCGACAGGACCCTGACGGAGGAAGAAAAATGACGACAGTACGGATAGGAACCAGAGAGAGCAGACTCGCGGTGATCCAGACTGA
>CACXCQ010000092.1 GCA_902766185.1 uncultured Eubacteriales bacterium | reverse complement strand
TACGTACCATGCCGTATCGTAAGACTGGTCAAACGAGAAGCCCCCGCTTCAAGATCCGTCAGGATCTAAGCGGTGGGAGCACGTCACCTCGGAGAAGCTGATCGAGAGAGTTCCCCTGGAGATCCTGCAGGAACAGATCAGCGAGGAGCTGTTCGAACGGGATTACACCATATTTAAACTTTCGACCCTAAACCTAAAGTCAGGTTTAGGGTCGAGAAATTTTAAATAATAATTCGGCAATGCCGTTCGATCAGTGGCGCTCGATCAGCGCGATGGCGGTGACGGCGGCCAGGATGATGATGGCGCCGGCGATCTGTACCGCGGTGAGCATCTTGCCGAAGAAGATGAACGAGAAGATGACGGCGGTGACCGGGAGCACGTTCTCAAAGGCCGAGGTCGTCGTGGGGGAAAGCTTGCCGACGGCATAGACGTAGCCGAATTCCCCGACGATGATGCAGACCAGGGCGGTGCTGACGGTCACGACTATCCCAAATGGCGTCAGGGTCACGGGCGTGTGGAACAGCGCCTGGCTGACCGCAGCGATGGGGATCTCCGTGATGAATCCCGCGATGAACAGCCCGGTGAGCAGGGTCAGCAGATCGTACCGGTCAAACAGTGATTTGGTGTAGATGATATAGAAGGCCCACAGGATCGCAGCGGCCAGCATGGCAAAGAACCCCAGAAGGTTGATGCCCATCGGCTCACCGCTGACCAGAAGCCAGACCCCGAGGATGGATGCCAGGATGCAGGCGATCTTCAGCGGGGTTATTTTGTTGCCGAAAAACAGCCGGTCGCCGAGCATTCCGAAGATCGGAACTGTGGCCATGATCAGCGAGGAAAAGGAAGCGGAGGTCAGCCCGGTTCCCAGGTTTTCAACGGAAAAATAGATGGCCATTCCGACCGCGCCCGCCAGAAAGACACGGATGCGGTCTCCTTTGCGGATCCTGATGCCGCCGCGCAGAATCAGGCAGAGGGGAACCAGGACCAGCACGCCGATGCCCAGCCGGATCAGGGTGAACATAGCCGGCGACAGGAAAGCCATCATGTACTCGATGGCGATGAAGTCCAGTCCCCACAGGAAGTTGACCGCGATGATCGCCAGCAGAGCCGGACCGCTTGTTTTCTTTGTGATCGTGCTTGTTTGTTCCGCGTTCATAAGTCTTTTCCCTTCAAGCTGCTGTGTTTATCTGGTCGCAGTATATCATCCCGGCACGCATGATAGAATACGCAAAAGAAGGTACTTATGAAGCATTTGAGACGAATATATACTTCTAATATACTCCTTATTTGGTTGATAAAAGTACAATCGAGTGATATAATCGATTTGTCAATCGACCCAACAAGCGATCCGAAAGGTATGGATCTGAAATGGACAACAACACCAGTTTTTTTATTAATCACCTGATCTATTCGATCTACAACAGCGAGGATTTTGAGAACCTGAAGGTGCACATTCTGGAGTCCCTGCGGGCAGTCATTCCGTTTGAATGCGGCAGCTTTTGCATGGCCGATGACGAGGATCCCCGGCACCTTCTGGGAGTGTCGACCGTGGTGCCGGAGCGCTACAGGTCCGTGGAGGAAAAGTATCTGCTCATCGAGGAGCACGACATCAGTCGATGGCAGCTGCAGATGAACACGGCGACAGCGCTGCGGGTCACCGACCTGATGGACAGTGACCAGTGGGAGAAGACCGTACTCTATCAGACGTGTTATCAGCCGTACGGGCTGTATTACGCTGTGGACATGACGATCGTATTCAATGGAAAGCTTCTGGGAGTGCTGAGTCTTTATCGCCAAAAGGCTCAGGGGGATTTCTCCGAGGAGGAATTGTTTTTGCTGAAACTGCTCAGCGATCATCTGAATGCCAGGTTTTGCAAAGAAAAGGATGCCGGCAGCCTGCCGGAGAAGCGCGGGGGAAGAAACCGGTCGCTTCAGCTGGCCCGGGAATACGGGCTGACCGCCCGGGAAACAGAGATCACCGCGCTGATCCTCGACGGGCAGACGAACGAGTCCATCGCCGACGCGCTGAACATCAGCGTCAACACCCTGAAAAAGCATCTTCAGCACATTTACCGCAAGACCGGGGTCACAAGCCGGGTGAGGCTGGAGGCCATCGGGTGAGGGGCAGCGCGCTGCTCGAAACGAATCTATATTTAAAAACTATTTACACCTGAACCTGAAGTCAGGTTCAGGTATGAAAAAAATATAAATATTAAATTTGGGGAGAAAGAGAGAAGAAGGATGCCGAAGATCTATGAGATATATGGAACGGACGCGCATGAGATGGCGAAGGCGCTGATGAGCGCTGCCGACGTGGCGGACAGGATCCTGCGGGATGCGGCAGTTGCGCGGCAGGGCACGGCGGCCGAGCGGCGGGGTGCGGCGATCGCACTGCGGGACGTATCGATCGCGCTGAAACCCAATCTGATCCTGGCGGGAAAGCCGGAGAACGGAGCGACGACGCACGCGGGGGTCCTGTCGGGTTGCATC
>CACXCQ010000091.1 GCA_902766185.1 uncultured Eubacteriales bacterium | reverse complement strand
GCCTTTGAGCCTGCGCGGGCGATGGCCTGCTCGATGTTTTCCGTGGTGACGATGCCGAACATGACGGGAACACCGGTCTGCAGGGAGACCTGCGCGATGCCCTTGGAGACCTCGTTGCACACATAGTCGTAATGGCTGGTCTGGCCGCGGATCACAGCGCCGACGCAGATGATCGCGTCATATTCCCCGGACTTGGCCAGCTTGGCCGCGATAGTCGGGATTTCAAAAGCTCCGGGCACCCACACGGCGGTGATGTTGTCCTCGGACATACCGTGGCGGACAAGTCCGTCCACAGCGCCGCCCAGCAGCTTGTTGGTGATGATCTCATTGAACCGGGAAGCCACGATAGCGGCCTTCATTCCCTCCGGTGCGACGACGTTGCCGTTGATGACGTTGATTTCCTTCATTTCTGTTTTCCTCCGTTGTTTTATCGTTGTTGTTATTGTTTCGGTTATCATCAGACCTTCTCAAGGATGTGTCCCATCTTGGTCTTTTTTGTCTTCAGATACCGGTGGTCAAAGCTCTGGGGCGCGATCTCGATGGGCACCCGCTCGTGGATCTCCAGACCGAACTCGCCCAGCCCATAGATCTTGTCCGGGTTGTTGGTGAGCAGCCGCAGAGATCTGGCTCCGAGGTCACGCAAAATCTGGGCGCCTACCCAGTACTCCCTCAGGTCTGCCGCAAAGCCCAGTTTGATATTGGCTTCCACGGTATCCAGCCCCTGTTCCTGCAGGCTGTAAGCTTTGATCTTGTTGATGAGGCCGATGCCGCGGCCTTCCTGACGCATGTACAGGATGATGCCACGGCCTTCTTTTTCTACCATCTGCATGGCGGTCTGCAGCTGAAGGCCGCAGTCGCAGCGCATGGAGCCGAAGGTGTCTCCGGTCAGGCATTCGGAGTGCACCCGGCAAAGCACATCTTCACCATCTCCGATATCGCCTTTTACCAGAGCCACGTGATGCTCCCCGGTGATGTCGTTGATGTAGCCGTACATGTCGAAATCACCATACTTGGTGGGCATCTTCGCCCTGGCCTCGCAGACCACGTGTTTTTCGTGGACCCGGAGATAGTCCTGCAGCTCCTTGATGGTGATGAACTTCATGTCGTATTTCTTCGCCAGCTCCCAGAGCTTGGGGGTGCGCATCATGGTGCCGTCATCATCCATGATCTCGCAGCAGACACCGCACTGGGTCATTCCCGCCAGCCTGAGCAGGTCTACGGTGGCCTCCGTATGGCCGTTTCTGACCAGCACGCCTCCGTACCTGGCGATGAGGGGGAACACGTGTCCCGGCCGGCGGAAATCTCCGGGCCTGGATTCCGGGTCCACACACTTCATCATGGTGAATGAACGTTCAGCCGCGGATATTCCGGTGGTCGTCTCGATGTGGTCGATGGAAACGGTGAATGCGGTCTCGTGGTTGTCCGTGTTCTCCGCTACCATGGGCGGAAGGCCGAGGCTGTTGGCCACCTCCGCGCTCATGGGGGTGCAGATAAGTCCCTTCGCGTGCACCGCCATGAAGTTGATGTTGTCCTGAGTGGCGAATTCCGCCGCGCAGATCATGTCACCCTCGTTCTCCCGGTCCGGATCGTCGGTGACCAGAATGATCTTCCCGGCCTTCAACTCCTCCAGAGCCTCCTCGATGGTGTTGTACTGATACTCTCTCTCTGCCATATGCGTTACTCCTTGTTATTTATTCCTCGCCGGTGCTCCGGCGGTCAGTCCAAAAGCTGGAGCATCTCCATCGTGACGCCCTCGCCGGCTTCAGATGCTCCCGCGTCATCTTGCCGGGATGCTCCCGCGCCGTACTGCAAGGATGCTCCCGCGCCGGCAAGCCCCAAAAGCTTCTCTGTATACTTGGCGATGATATCTGTCTCCAGGTTCACTTTATCGCCCTCCTGACGGGTGAGCAGCGTGGTCTGTGCTCCCGTGTGGGGGATGATGCTGACGCTGAAGTCCCGTCCCGTTACTGCAGCGACGGTGAGGCTGATGCCGTCAATGGTGATGGATCCCTTGCCGACGATGTAGCGAAGGATGTCCGGCGCCGCTTCGATCTTTACCCAAACAGCGTTTTCATCCCGCTTCATTTCGACGATTTTCCCAGTGCCGTCGATATGCCCGGAAACAATATGCCCGCCGAACCGGCCGTCCGCAGCCATTGCCCGCTCCAGGTTCACCCGGTCGCCGGCGTTGGCGGACCCGAGGCTGCTTCGGCTGACCGTCTCCGGCATCACGTCGGCGGTAAATCCGTCCGGCCGCAGGCTGGTCACCGTCAGGCAGATCCCGTTCACCGCGATACTGTCACCGATCTTTGTCCCCTCCAGCACCGTCCTGGCCCGAATGGATATTTCCCCGGAATTTCCGGACATGCTCATGGCCCGGATGGTTCCTACTTCTTCTATGATTCCTGTGAACAATTCTTTCCCTTCTTTCTGGCTCACTTCGCGTCTGCCTGTTCAGCGTCGACTCGATATCTCAGGCACAGATCTTCACCGAAGTACTGCACCTCGATGAGCTGAAGTCCTGTCGCCTGCTCCGGAAGCTCAACGCCGGTCCCTTCTACCGGGGACTTGGCTCTTCCGCCGAAGATCTTCGGTGCGATGAAGGCTCTCACCTCACTTACGATCCCCTGACGCAGCGCGCTTTCGTTCAGGCCGCCACCGCCCTCCAGCAGGATGCTGTCGATGCTCCGTGCTCCCAGTTCTTCCATGAGTTTGCCCAGATCTACCCGACCATCCTCTGCCGGCAGGTTCAGTATGGTGATTCCCATCTGATGCAGCCTGCGGATCTTTACACCTGCCTCTTCGCCGTGCTCCCGAAGGTCAAACCCCGCCGGGTGATCCCCCGTGAGTTCTCCTTCCGGAAGCTGCGGGAACGCACATGCAACGATGGTTTCGTATTCGTTTGCCGTGCGGCAAATCTGACTGTCCGCCGGTATGCGCAGGCTGCTGTCGCAGATGATCCTGATCGGCTGACGCGGCTCTGTTGCCTGCGCCGCCTCACCGGCCGGGCTGCTGGATTCACCCGGTCCGGCCGAACCATCGGATCCATGCGATCCGCTCGGGCTGTCCAGGCGGCAGTTGAGCAACGGATCGTCCGCCAGCACCGTTCCGATCCCGGCCATGATCCCCATGCAGGCGTGCCGGATGCGATGGACTTCCTGCCTGGCTTCTTCCCGGGTGATCCATTTTGATGCCCCGGTCTTCGTGGCGATCTTGCCGTCCGCCGTCATGGCGTATTTCATGATCACGTAAGGCTTACCTGTGCTGATATAGTGGAAGAATACCGGATTCAGGGCGTCGCATTCCTCCCGAAGGAAGTCCTCCTCGACCTGGATCCCGGCTTCCCGCAAGATCCGGGCGCCTTTTCCCGCCACCAGCGGATTGGGGTCCCTGGATCCGATGACCACTCGGCTGATCCCGTTCTCGATGATCGCCTCCGTGCAGGGCGGCGTCTTCCCGTGATGGCAGCAGGGTTCAAGGGTCACATAAATGGTGGCTCCTTCTGCCGGTTCGCTGAGGGCCGCAATGGCGTTCCGCTCAGCGTGCAGTTCGCCGTACTTCCGGTGGTATCCTTCCCCGATGATCCGGCCGTCCTTCACGATCACCGCACCCACCAGCGGGTTGGGATGGACCCAGCCCTCGCCAGCCTTTGCGAGATCGATGGCTCTGCGCATATATTTGCTGTCGCTTGCTTCTGACATATTTCTCTCCTCTAAACGAAAACCCCGCGGGTCTCCGCAGGGCATGTGTTTCTGATCCGGTTTCATCTTTCATCACAAAAATGAAAAAACCTCTTCTCCCATCCAGACTTTACTGTCGGTTCCGGAATCGCACCGGATCGTGCGCTACTGCGCTCGCGGACTTTACCGCCGGTCGGGAATCTCACCCTGCCCTGAAGATCATTCTTTATTCGGTTAAATCAATGTTACCGCCGTTTGCGCCAACTGTCAACTACTGAATTGGGTCGATTGGCGCTTCCGGGCGGTGATTTTGGCGGAAATTCCGGCCCGTCTTGCTTGTCGCGAGAGGCCTCGCCGCTGCGTTTGGGGCACGATTTGAAGAACCCGTAGGTAACAGTGACCCATGGTTTCACGAAATCGTGACCCATAGACTCCGCAAAACTGCCGTCAGTATGGGTCACGGTTCGAAGAATCCGTAGGTAACAGTGACCCATGGATTCCCGGAATCGTGACCTACACGCGTTGAATCGGCTGTTTAATCGAGCTCTGTGGCGAGCAGATCGAACAGTTTCTTGTTCAGTTTCTTCACCGGCGCCCCCGAAAGATTCGAAAGCACCGCTATAGCCGTCTCCTTTTCCGGGCATATCCAAAGGCTAGCCCGAAAACCGTCGTCCGTCCCCTCGTGGCCGTACAGCTGGCAGCCGTTCTGCCTGCGCATGAACCAGCCCAGTCCCATTTTTTCTCTGTTGTTGGGGACCTCGGCGTACTCGCGGCGGATGCGGCG
>CACXCQ010000090.1 GCA_902766185.1 uncultured Eubacteriales bacterium | reverse complement strand
TGAGCGGATGGACTCCAACAGTTATCTGGTGGAGGAGGACGGTCATGCCGTGATCATCGACGCGGCGGCGGGGCAGGGGATCCTGGATATGATCCGTGAGAAGGAGCTGCAGGCGGATTACCTGCTGCTCACCCATGAGCACTTCGATCACATCTGGTTTCTGGAGGAGCTTCGGGACGCCCTGCATATGCCGGTGGTGGCGTGCAGGCTCTGCAGTGAGCGCATCCAGGATGTGAAGGCGAACCTGTCCAACATCTCCGATGTCCTGTACTATTTCAAGACCGGGATCCTGCGGGAGGGGAAGAGCAAAAGCTTCACCTGCGCCCCGGCGGAGATGGTCTACGAAGATGAATACACGCTCCTTTGGCGGGAGCACCGGTTCGATTTTCGGCGCCTTCCCGGGCACTCTCCGGGAAGCGTGCTCATCACGCTGGACGGGAACCAGGTCTTTACCGGGGATTACCTGATTTTGGGGGAAGAAGAGATCACCCGGCTGAAGGGCGGAAGCGATGAGGATTACGAGGAGATCGCACGCCCTGTGCTGGAGCAGCTGCCGGAGGGCACGGTCGTCTTCCCGGGACATGGAAGCCGCTACGTGAAAGGCCGGCAGGAGGACTGATGAGGCTTCCTGCGAGGCGGTAAAGGAAGGGTCAGCATGAGAAACGGAACCGATAACAGGGAAGCATGGAAAAACAGAGCGCCGTTTTCTGCGGATCAGGCGGAAAAGGACGAATTCTTCCGTCAGGAAATGGAGCATTTAACGGAACATCATCGCAGGTCGTGTCAGGCTTACGATGATATTTGCATTGGGCTGGGTTCCGGGCAGGAAGACGGCGAATCCGGTTTCGGCGGGCCGTATCTTCCCGTGGCGCTCTTCAAGGATCTGCAGCTTCGCAGTGTCCCCGAGGACGAGGTGGTGCGTCAGGTGACTTCCTCCGGCACCACCGGGCAGCAGGTCTCCCGGATCTATCTGGACGCGGCGACGGCTGAACTGCAGCGCTGGGCCCTGTGTTCCATCACCGGCGACTTCATCGGGGGCAAACGCCTGCCCATGCTGATCATCGATTCCCCGGACGTGCTGCGTGACCGGCGCAAATTCTCCGCAAGAGGTGCCGGGATCCTGGGCTTCTCCATGATGTCCTCGAAGCGCTTTTACGCACTGGACGAGCAGATGCGTCCGGACTGGGCGTCCATCGAAGCCTTCTGTGAGCTCGCAAAGGCAGGTCCGTCCTTTGCCTTTGGTTTCACGTTCATGATCTGGCAGTATCTCTACCAGGCGCTGGAGAAGGAGGGCAGGACTCTGGATCTTCACGGCTGTTATCTGATCCACGGCGGCGGCTGGAAAAAGCTGCAGGATCAGAAGGTCTCGGACGAAGAATTCCGGGAGAGACTCCGCCAACGCTGCGGATTCGGACAGATCAGCGACTACTACGGGATGGCGGAGCAGACCGGCAGCATCTTCATGCAGTGCGAGCACGGGCATCTGCACGCCAGCGTTTTTTCGGATATCGAGATCCTTGATCCTGAGGACTTCACCCCCTGCGAGACAGGGAAGTGGGGCCTGATCGCTCTACGCTCATGGATCCCGACGTCTTATCCCGGGCACATGCTTCTGACGGAGGACCGGGGAAGGATCCTGGGCGTCGATGACTGTCCCTGCGGACGAAAAGGAAAGTATTTTGAAGTCAGCGGGCGGATCAGCAAGGCGGAGATCCGGGGCTGCAGCGACACCTTCGAGGAGAAGCAGAATCGGGCAGCCGACGCCGAACTTCAGATCCTGGCGGGGCAGTGGCCGCCGGAGACAGCGGCCGCCGACTGCTTCGATCCTCTTGCAGTCTCCTTTCTGGAGGAGCTGTCCGCGCTGTTCATGAAGGACCCCGAATACCGGCAGTTCCCGGACATCTACGCGCTGGGATTCTGGCTCAGACCAGCCCATCTTCAGCAGCTGAAAAAGCGGCAGCAGCAGATATGGAACAGGATGGATCAGAAGGCCGCGGAAGAGGCGATGGCCATTGCCCCATCCGGTCTTGGACTGGTGCTGCATATCGCTCCATCCAACATGCCGGCTATGTTCGCCTATTCCTGGGCGACCGCTCTTCTTGCGGGGAACGCGAACGCGGTCCGGATCTCCGGCAAGTCTTCCGTGATCACCGACACGATCCTCAAGGGGATCCGCAGGATCCTGGACGAGCCCGGCTATGAACGTCTGAAAAAGAGCAATGTATTCCTTCGCTTCCCCAGAGGACACAAGACTCTGGAAGCTTTATCGAAGGTGGCCTCTGCCCGGATGATCTGGGGCGGAGACGAGACCGTCCGCCGCATCAGCGAAGTGCCCGCGGCGAAGGGCTGCAGGGATATCCCTTTCGCGGACAAGTATTCCATCGCTCTTCTCGACGAAGATGCGATCCGGGATATGACGGAAGATGAACTGCGGATGCAGGCCCATCTGTTCTGCCGGGATACCTACGGAGCCGATCAGAACGCCTGCTCAAGTCCGAGAAGTGTTTTCTGGATCCGGCGAGGCAAGGAAGCGGAGGCCGAGGGTGAACCGGCCGGCGATCCGGCGAATACGGCGAATACGGCGAAGCAGCGCTGGTGGAACGCAGTAGCGGAGGAGGCCGGCCGGTACGCCCTTGAGCCGTGGATGGCCACCGAAAAATACCGGATGCTCTGCCGGGGATATGCGGAACACGACCAGCTGGGGCCCGTCAGGACCCGGGGCAACCGGCTCTATGTCGTTCCCTGCAAAGAGACATTCCAGCCTTTGCCTGAGGCGAAGCTGGGGATGTTCTATGAATTCGATCTGCGGGACCTGACGGAACTGTATCCGTTGCTCGGCCCGAAGATCCAGACGGTGGTCTGCGCCGGCATCGACCCGGAAAGACTGATTGCTTCAGTGCGGGAAGCCGGATGCCCCGGCGTGGACCGGGCAGTGCGGACCGGCGAGGCTCTGGAATTCGACACCATCTGGGACCGGATGGACCTGCTCAGCATGCTGACGAAAGAGGAGTGAATCAAGAGACATGAGGCGGGAGTTGCGAGATGTATTTTTTTGAACGGAACGAAGAGTACCAGGATCGGATATTCTGCATAGAAGAGAGCGGTGCGTCATATACTTACCGGCAGGTCTGGGAGATCGGCGATACGATAATCAGCAGGATCCCCCGAAGATCCCTCGTTTTGCTGCAGGCGGGAAATGACGTGAACAGTGTCAGCGCCTATCTTGCCCTGCTGCGAAAGCGTTGCCCGGTGATCCTCATGGGAAAGCATGGCGATCAGCAGCATGTCGAAGGGATGATCCGGACATACCGGCCGGACTTCATCATCAGCGACGGGAAGGCGACAAACGGAACCGAACAGGATGCTCCCGGGAGCATCCGCGGCGAGCTGGCACTGCTTTTGTCCACCTCCGGGAGCACGGGAGCACAAAAGCTGGTCAGGCTCAGTTACGAGAACCTGCAGGCGAACTGCTCATCTATCGTACAGTATCTGGAGCTGACTGCAGATGAGCGGCCGATCACTACGTTGCCCATGGAATACACCTACGGGCTGTCGGTGATCCACTCCCATGCTGCGGTAGGTGCGTCCATCATTCTGACCGACAGGACCATGTTTGAGCCCCAGTTCTGGGAGATGGCTGAACAGCAG
>CACXCQ010000089.1 GCA_902766185.1 uncultured Eubacteriales bacterium | reverse complement strand
GAGAACTGCGAAGCGGTTGTGCTGGAAATGGGCATGAGCGATTTCGGAGAGATCGACCGGCTGGCGGAGATCGTCCGCCCCCAGATTGGCGTCATCACCAATATCGGTGTGGCCCACATGCAGAATCTGGGCAGCAGGCAGGGAATATTCCAGGCCAAAATGGAACTGACACATCACTTGCCATCCGCCGATCAGGGCGGTACAATGGTATTCGTTTATGACGACGAGTTCCTGAACGGAGAGAACACCGCCGGCGACTACGAGAGCATCTTCGTAGGAACGGACGGAAGAAGTGATTTCATCCTTTCCGGGATCGAGGACAAGGGCGTGGGCGGAGTGGACTTCCATCTGGAGCACGAGGGCATCAGCCACAAGGTGCACATCCCGGTGCCCGGACGCCACAACGCGTTCAACGGCGCCGTGGCAGCTGCCGTGGGCAGCAGGCTGGGCCTCACCGCGGAACAGATCCTGGCAGGACTCGCCAAGGCGGAGCTCACCGGCAGCCGGCTGAAGATCCTTCCCGGAAAGACAGCGGACGTGACGGTGATAGACGATACGTATAACGCCAGCCCCGACTCCATGAAGGGCGGGCTGAAGGTGCTGCAGATGAGCAGCTGCAAGGGACGCCGGGTGGCCATCCTGGGAGAGATGTACGAGCTGGGAGAGCAGGAGGAAAGCCTGCATTACGGCGTGGGCGTCTTTGCCAGAAGCTGCGGCATCGATGAGCTGGTGGCCATAGGGCCTCTGGCGGAGAACATTGCCTCCGGCGCAGCCGGCGGGCACACGAAGACAACGTACTACGCCACGAAGGAAGACTTCATGAAGCACAGCGCCGAGCA
The DNA here is from genome assembly GCA_902766185.1 of uncultured Eubacteriales bacterium. Classification (GTDB taxonomy): domain Bacteria; phylum Bacillota; class Clostridia; order Peptostreptococcales; family Anaerovoracaceae; genus Lentihominibacter. The sequence continues at coordinate 3,933 of CACXCQ010000089.1, read as the reverse complement.
CGTCCTTGCCGGGGATCTGGTCCTGGTGAAGGCCTCACGCGGCATGCACATGGAAGACATCGTTGAGCACCTGGCGGTATAGGAAATACCCGTATAGGAGACATTATGGAACTGATTCTACTGTTACTGATCATCGCCGCAGCGTCATTCATCATCGCTGTGATCATCACCAGAGCGGAGATCCCCTTCCTGCGCAAAAAAGCAGGACAGAACATCCGGGAGGAGGGACTCAAGTCCCACTATTCCAAGGCGGGGACGCCGAGCATGGGCGGCATAAGCATCATCATCTCCACCTGCGCAGCATCTCTGGCCGGCGCCATCGTGTTTGCGGCGCTCTGGGGCCTGCATTTGCGCGGAACGCTGGTGATCCTTCTGGTCTTCCTGGGCTTCGGCTTCGTGGGATTCCTGGATGATTACCTCAAGGTGATCAAGAAGCAGAACGAAGGCTTCCGGGTCAAACCGAAGTTCGCCTGCCAGATGATCATCGCCATCGCCTTCGGCGTGCTGTTCCGGATGTTCTCCGAACAAGGCTCTCAGGTGTACTTCCCCGGATTCGACTGCTATGTGGATTTCGGGATCATGTACGTTCCGTTCATCGTCTTCGCCGTGCTGGCCATGACCAACGCGGTGAACCTTACCGATGGTCTGGATGGCCTCGCTTCCGGCGTTACCGCCCTGGTCTCTGCAGCCTTTGTGATCGCCGGGATCATATTCAGCGGTATGGAAGCCGGCGTGGGAACGGAGCAGGAACCCGGGCTGTTCTTCTTCGCCGCGCTGTGCGGAGGATGCCTCGGATTTCTGGTGTTCAACAAGAATCCGGCGAAGGTCTTCATGGGTGACACGGGATCGCTGGCGCTGGGAGGCGGCATCGCTGCTGCAGCCATCGTCATGAAGCTGGAACTGCTGCTGCTGATCATCGGCCTGCTCTACGTGATCGAGGCCCTTTCGGTAGTGCTGCAGGTGGGCTATTTCAAGATGTCCGGCGGCAAGCGGATCTTCAAGATGGCACCCATCCATCATCACTTCGAGATGTGCGGAATGAAGGAGACCCAGGTGGTGAAGATGTTCTGGGCGTTCACGGCGCTATGCTGCGTCGTTGGACTGATAATACTGTAAGAAAAGGGGAATAATATACAAATGGCAGAGCAAAACACACTCAAAAGCAAGAAAGTCCTGATCGTGGGCATGGGCAAATCCGGCGTGGCGGCCATGGAGGCGGCGCTGGAGCAGGGCGCCGATGTCCATATCCAGGACAGCAAGACCGAGGACAAGATGGGTGGAGAACTGATGGAGCGGTTCCGGAGCGCGGGGGTAACAGCCTGGCTCGGGAGGACGCCGGAGGACATGAGCATCTACGATGTGCTGATCCTGAGCCCCGGCGTTCCCGTGGATCTGCCCTTCATCCTCGACGCAAAGGCAGGCGGGGCTGAGATCATCGGCGAGCTGGAGCTGGCCTACCGGATCGGAAAAGGCCATTACGTGGGGATCACCGGAACCAACGGCAAGACCACCACGACCACGCTCGTCGGGGAGATCTACCGCGCGTCCGGAAGAGAGACCCACGTGGTGGGAAACATCGGCGTCCCCGTTCTGGAAGGCGCCCGTCAGGCCACGGAAGAAGGCTGGCTCATCACGGAGATCAGCAGCTTCCAGCTGGAGACCACGGACGAATTCTGCCCGGAGGTGTCCGCCATCCTGAACCTGACGCCGGACCATCTGAACCGGCACAAGACGATGGAGAATTACGGGGCGGCCAAGGCCCGGATCTTCCTGCGCCAGAACGCGGATCAGTACTGCGTCGTCAACCTGGACGATCCGCTCTGCTTCGCTCTGGCGGAGAACTGCCCGGCGACCGTGGTGCCCTTCAGCAGAAAGAAAGAACTGGACTTCGGCGCCTTCGTCCTGGACGGACAGATCGTGATCCGGGACCAGGAGGGGAACCTGATCACCATCTGCGGAGCGGATGAACTGAAGATCCCCGGGGCCCATAATCTGGAGAACGCTCTGGCGGCGGCAGCGATCTGCTGGTTCGGCGGCATCGATCCCCAGACCATCGCGCAGACCATGAGAGAATTCGCCGGCGTGAGCCACCGGATCGAGACGGTGGGGGAACACGGCGGCGTAAGATACATCAACGATTCCAAGGGAACGAACCCGGACGCGGCGGTCCGCGCCGTCGAGGCCATGAAGGAAAACATCATCCTCATCGCCGGCGGCTACGATAAGGACGCGGATTTCACCGACTTCCTCCAGGCCTGCCGGGGTAAGGTCAAGTCCCTGGTCCTGCTGGGCGCCACAGCGGAGAAGATCCGCGAAACGGCGGTGAAGGAAGGCTTCGAAAACATCACCATCTGCAAAGACATGGAGGAATGTGTCGCGGAGGCGGCCCGTCAGGCCGTTGCCGGAGATGTGGTGCTGCTTTCGCCAGCCTGCGCCAGCTGGGATATGTATAACAACTTTGAAGAGAGAGGGGAGCATTTCAGGACATGCGTACGTCAGTTGCATCCTTGAATTTCAGATCGGTGGACTTCCTGTTCCTGCTGATCACCCTTGTCCTGACCGCATTCGGACTGGTCATGGTGTTCAGCGCCAGCTACTATTCGTCCATCAGCAGCAACTCCACGCCCTTCGCCTATCTGATCAGGGACGGGATGTGGATCATGCTGGGGATGATCCTCATGCTGGCAGGGATCTGTATCGACTACCGGGTGTACAAGAAGATCGCGCTGGTGGTACTGGCCGTCATCGTCCTGTCCCTGGTGTTGGTGCTGGTCATCGGTGAGACGCGGAACGGCGCCAGAAGATGGCTGGGCGTAGGGTCGCTGACATTCATGCCCGGAGAGTGGGCGAAGCTGGCCATCATCCTGTTCATCGCCTGGTTCATGGGAGAGCGCCCGGGACGGGCAAAATCCCTGCTTTTGGGTATCCTGCCTGTACTCGCGGTGACGGGACTGGTCGCCTTCCTGATCATCAAGCAGCCCAACCTTTCCACGGCCATTACCATCTGCGGCATTGCTGTGGCCATGCTTCTGGTGGCCGGCATGCGCTGGATCTACGTGGTCCTGGCCGGTGCTCTGGGTGCAGGAGGAATGATGTTCATCTTCTTCTTCATGAGGGACACCTTCTGGTACACCAGAATGACCAATTTCGTCAATCCCTTCAATGATATGTACGGGGAGGGCTATCAGGTCGCCCAGTCGCTGCTCGCCCTGGGATCCGGAGGACTCACCGGAGCGGGCCTGGGCAAGAGCGTGCAGAAGAGCCTGTACCTGCCGGAGCCACAGAACGATTTCATCCTGGCCATCATCGGAGAGGAGCTGGGGTATATCGGCATTCTGCTGCTGATCTGCGTCTACTGCCTGTTCATCTGGCGGGGCGTCCACATCGCCATCAACGCGCCGGATCAGTTCGGCATGCTGCTGGCCTCAGGAGTAGTCATCATGGTGTCGATCCAGGTGATCCTCAACATCGCCGTGGTGACCGCGTCCATGCCGGCTACCGGAATCAACCTGCCGTTCGTAAGCTACGGCGGCAACGCCATCATGATGTTCCTGTTCGCCGCTGGCGTACTGCTGAACATATCGCGACAAAAACCTGAACCGGGAGGAGAATTGCTATGAAAGTGATCATGACCTGCGGAGGCACCGGAGGACACATCTATCCGGCGGTGGCCATCGCGGATGAACTCAAGCGGCGGGATGAGACCACGGAGATCCTGTTCGTGGGATCCGAGATCGGTATGGAGAAGGATCTGGTGCCGGAATCCGGTTACGAGATCACGCTGATCAGCGCCGACGGCTTCAGCAGGACTCTTCGGGGAAGCATCCGTTCGGTGAAGCGTGTCCTGAAGGGCCGCAGACAGGCGAAGGAACTGGTGAAGGAATTCGCCCCGGATATCGTCATCGGCACCGGGGGATACGCCAGCGCGCCGGT
>CACXCQ010000088.1 GCA_902766185.1 uncultured Eubacteriales bacterium | reverse complement strand
TGCCAGCCTTTACGGTGAGACGATCCGGCCGGAGAACATCATTCCGATGCACGGCGCGATCGGCGCGAACTACCAGATACTCATGACTCTGATCGACCCGAGCGATAACATGGTCTCCGTCATGCCGACCTACCAGCAGCACTATTCCATCCCGGAATCCATCGGGGCGGAGGTGAGGATCCTGAATCTGAATCTGGAGAACCACTTCCTGCCGGATATCGGGAAACTGAAAGAGCTGGTCGATGAAAACACGAAGATGATCACCATGAACAGCCCGAACAACCCCTCGGGCTCACTGATCCCGAAGGAGACGATGGAGCAGGTCATCGAAATAGCGAGAAGCGTCGGCGCATACGTTCTCTGCGATGAAGTATACCGCGGCATTTCCGAAGACGGCAGCTACATGTATTCCGTAGCGGACCTCTATGAGAAGGGCATCTCCATCGGCAGCATGTCCAAATGCTGGTCCATGGCTGGCGTGCGCCTCGGCTGGATCGTGACCCGGGATATGGATCTGATCCACCGCTGCCACGAGCGCAGAGACTACGACACCATCAGCTGTGCCGTCATCGACGACAAGCTGGCCGCGCTGGCGCTGGCGAATAAAGACAGGATCATCGCGCGCAACCGCGAGATCCTGAACACGAACCGTCAGATCCTGGATGACTGGGTCAACGCGACGCCGGAAGTGTATTACCAGAGACCGGTCGCCGGAACGACAGCCCTCGTATACTACAAGAAGGACATGCCGTCCAGAGAGCTCTGCGACAGGCTGATCAAGGAGACCGGCGTGCTGTTCACTCCGGGAGAATGCTTCGAGATGGAAGGCTCCGTCCGTATCGGATACGCCTTCGACTCCAAGGTCCTGCAGAAAGGCCTGGATCTGTTCGCGGATTTCCTGAAGACGATCTAGATTATGCCGGGCCTTTCCACTTGATCGCCATCATGGTCAGGTCGTCGAATTGCGGGGCGTCGCCGGTGAATTCATCCGTCCTGACTTTGACCTTCCGCAGAAGGCTCTCCATTTCCGTGACGGACCCCTCATCGTCCGTCACCGTTTCGTCTGCCGGTATGATCACTTCGTTCAGCGCATCCAGCATCCGGTCTGTTCCGAACATCGTGTCGTCCGCGCTGGTCGCTTCGGGAACGCCATCGGTATATACGAAGAGAACGTCACCGGGATACAACTGGAATTCGTGCTCTTTGTAAGGCAGGTCAGGGATGGACCCCACCACCATGGAGTGCTTGTACTTGACCAGCTCGAACTTCTCCCCCGCCCGGCGAAGCACCGGATGCTCATGGCCGGCATTGGCGGCGACTCCCTTGCCCGTTGACAGCTCCACAATGGCGAGCCACACGGTAACGAACATCGCGGATGAGTTTCCATCACAGAGCTGCTCATTCACAGAGCGCATGATCTGCGCCGGGCTCTCGCCGGTCAGCGCCCTGGTCTTGATCAGTGTCTTCGCGATGACCATGAACAGCGCGGCGGGAACTCCCTTGCCAGACACATCCGCCATGACCATGCAGAAGTGATCGTCGTCGATAAGGAAGAAATCATAGAAGTCTCCTCCCACCTCTTTGGCCGGATTCATGGAGGCGTATATCTCAAATTCTTTCCTCTCCGGGAAGGCCGGGAAGTCGCTGGGAAGCAGTTCCCTCTGGATCTGGGTCGCGATGTTCAGTTCGGTACTGATCCGTTCCTGCTCTGTCGTGATGGTCTTGATCCTATCCATATACTCGTCGATCTCTTCCGCCAGCTCCGAAACATCCACGGACAGGTCTTTGATCTCATTGCTGGATTTGATCTCCGACAGCAGCTGGACGACCTTCTCGCTGTCTTTTGTCTCCTTGTACAGGCGGATGTTTTCCTGCACTTTTTTCAGCGGCTTGATGATGACGAGGAAGAGCAGCAGCAGGCAGATGATCGCCAGAACGATCTGATAGATCATCGTGAAGACCATTCCCCGGTGCGCCCTCTTGGCGGAAGTCACTCTCAGATCCGATATGCTGTAGGCAAAGAGGACAAACACATTCAGATCCCCGGTCTTCTCCACAAAGGAATAATAGTCTCCATAATCCCCGTTGATGGTCAGGGTGTGTGAATTCTTCCGGGCATTCAGCATAGCATCCCGCACAGCCTGGTTGTCCTCAAGCGGTGTAACGACTCCCAGCGTATAGTACTGTCCGTATTCCGTGCCCCGAACGCCTCCCGGATCCGCTCCGCTCACCAGGAAAAACTGCTCCTTGCACGTATCATCCGTCACAAGGCACGAAAGATAGTTCATCTGGTAGGAAGTAATGATCTGATCGAATCTCGTGGTCATCCAGGAATAGATGATCTCCGCATATAGCTTCTGATCCTCCTGCGGCAGTTTTTCGATGGTCTTCTGGTCCGCGTATTCGAGCTGCAGATCCGGATGCCGCTCCAAAAGCAGGGCGCATTTTTTCGCGGTCCTGGTGTCCGCGTCCATGGGCGCGTCATACTCCACATCCAGATCAGCCGCATGGTCATACCAGTACTGGATCAGCCATTGATAAGAAGGATACTGCCGGATCGAAGCAGTCACTTCCTCAGATACCCTTGCAGCAAGGTTCTCCGTGGAACCGCGAACGTCTCTGTCGGAGACGACCATCTGCGCGAAAAACGCGATGAACCCGGTCACTCCGACCCCGATAATGAACAGGATCGCCACCTGTACCAATACACTTGTCTTATTGGTCTCTTTCATTTCTTTACCTCTTCTACAGGAAGATCCGGTCCACGGTGTAACGATCCGGCCCCCGGGTGCCGGGGATGGCCTCCATCTTCATCACGGAGGCGGGACAGCGGGAGACGCACTGGCCGCAGCCGATGCATTTGCTTTCGTCGATGAACATGCCGAAATCGTCGACGCCGATGGCGCTCATCTGGCATGCCCCGACGCATCTTCCGCAGTGGACGCAGCTTTCGGGGCGCACGATCCGCACGCGGTATCTGGAACGGACGGCGATGGTGTCCTCATTTCTGGCCATGGTCCGCAGGCACAGACAGCAGCAGGAACAGCAATTGCAGAGAGACAGCGGATGCTGAGCGTTGCTGACGACCTGGACCAGCCCCATGTCCCGAAGCTCTTCCAGCAGATCCCGCGCCTCAGCTCTGGTCAGTTCCCTGCCCCAGCCGCCCCGGATCGCCTCATAGGCAGCTTCATTAAAGAGGAAGCAGACCTCTTTGATGGGGTAGTCGCATTCCCGCGTGCCCTGGTTTTGCCTGGCCTGGCGGCAGATGCAGTTTATGACCGCTATATGGGAGCTTCGTTCCAGAACCTCCTCGCACAGATCGAGAGGGATAACCTCTCTCGTGTCGGGGATCTCCACATTCATGGCCACCCTGCCGTCCGCGCGCCGGCCCGTGATGGATACGGGATCCGGCAGCACCCGATGTTCCGGAGCGGTGGTGCGAAGGCGGGAACCGTCCACATCCGTCGCATAGCGCCAGAACTCCTGCAGCAGGCGGTTCAGCGGCGTCCCGTCATTGGACTCGATGGCGCCGAAACAGAGGTAGAGCATATACGTCCGCAGATATCCCGACCCGCCGTCCGAACGCGGCATCGGCGTCAGAAACCCTTTCGCGATCAGGCTCTCCGCCAAAGCCGGGAACACAGGCTTCAGATCCTCCTCCGCCTTCGCCAACGCCTCCTCGGGACGCAAAGGCTGGACGTGATAACTGAAATCCGGGAAGGCGAACCACGCGCGGCACTCCTGCTCCGTCAGCGTCTGCCGCAGCGCCGCCAGAAAAGCGTCGCGATTCGGCAGCGTCATGTACGGATACTCGAGCGCGGTCAGGACCCTCTCATGGGGATCCTGCAGCACGCCTGACCTGTCTTTCTCATACTGATCCAGATGATCTCTCAAAAGCTGGTGGATACTCGCGAAATTATCTGTCATGGCTCTCCCTCCATCCATTGCAGGGCAATTGCAGTTCAGATCGATTTCGTCCATTATACCACATCTCCATGCTTTGTCCCCGCCCCTTTCGCGCAAAAGGATTTTGTTTGTGTCTTGTCCTGCGAGATGATAAAATTAGTCCACAAACCTGAATAGTTGAAATGAAGCGTTTGTGCCGCGAAGGCGAAGGGCTCCTGCTGCGTATACGCATACGCGCAGAACGGCGTCGCAAAGAAGATCAAGGTCGTTGTGAAGTAAGCGCAGCTAAAGAACAGAATGCGGCGCGGCGCTGTTCCACCTGATGTAACATTTGTATTTCCGGAGGCTGCGTCCATGACAGTCAACGACATCATCATCTACATCATGATAATCTTCTCCCTGATCGGCGCCATCGACTGGATCATCGGCAAGCGCTTCGGACTGGGAGAAAAGTTCGAGGAAGGCATCGCGACCCTCGGTCCCCTGACCATGGCCACGGCAGGCATCCTTGTCCTCACGCCGGTACTCGGAGATATCTTGAGCCCGGTGGTCGTGCCCTGTTTTCGCGCCCTGGGCCTTGATCCGGCCATGTTCGCCGGCATGCTGATGGACCTGGACGTGGGCGGCGCCCCCCTCGCGGGAGAGCTGGCGGATTCAAGGGAAGGCCTGATTTTGGGCGGCTACATCACCTCATCGATGCTGGGCGCGACGATCCTCTTCAACATCCCGGTCGGTCTGGGCATCATCGATAAAGAAAACCGCAACGACTTCGCTCTGGGCACGCTGATCGGCATGATCACCATTCCTTTCGGCGTCATCGCCGGCGGTCTCTCGGGCGGGGTAAGTCTGCCCTTCACTCTGATCAACACCATTCCGGTGACGGTCCTCTCCATCATCATCTGCATCTGCCTCGTGAAATGGGAGAAGGCAATCATCCGGGTCTTCACGGCTATGGGCAAGGCGGTCCTGGCCATCAACGTCTTTGGCATCGGCGTCGGCGCCATCGAACTGTTCACGAAATTCCGCGTCTTCCCGGAGACCATGCCCCTCACAGAGGTCTTCATCATCATCGGCCGGATCGCCATCATCCTCTCCGGCGCCTTCACCCTGGTGGCGATCCTGACCAGGCTCTTCGGCGGGCCGCTCCAGCGGGCAGGCGCCAGGATCGGCATCAACGACATCTCCGTGGCCGGCTTCCTGCTGGCGCTGACCAACAGCATCCCGGTCTACGGCACCCTTAAGGACATGAATCGCAAAGGCAGGATAATGAACTCCGCCTTTGCTGTTTCGGTGGCCTTCGTCTTCGGCGACCACCTGGGCTTCATGGCGGGCTATGCCCCGGACATGGTCACCCCCATGGTCATCGGCAAGCTTACAGGCGGGCTGACCGCCCTGCTTTTGGCCGCCATCGTCTGCAGCCGGCGCAGGATCTGATCGCTGAGCCCTGCCGACCGGACGCTCCGGATTTACCTACTGGCGCAACGGGAATGAAATGCGGTATAATATGCGCATCACAAAGAAGAAACCCCTGGCAAGGAGGAACGACCCATGAATACGCACAACGAAAACTCCAGAAAAACCGAGACCTGGTTCGGCCTGAATCAGCCCGATGCCGGCACATCCGATGTGGACGCCGTCATCTTCGGCATCCCCTACGACGGCGGTGTCAGCTACCGGGGCGGCGCAGCCGAAGCCCCGGACCTTCTGCGGGCCAACACTGACCACGCCACCCCCTGCACGGAGCGGCTGGACTACTTCGCCGGCTTCACCGTACTGGACGCCGGAAATTTCCAGGGCGAGGACAGAGACGAGGTCTTCGCGGAGGTTCAGGAATATGTGGAGAAGCTCGTGAAAGAAGGAACGCGTTTCACCATGATCGGCGGGGA
>CACXCQ010000087.1 GCA_902766185.1 uncultured Eubacteriales bacterium | reverse complement strand
CCCCTGCAAAGGCTGGAGCGCGCCAGAAGGCGATCCGTGCTCCGAAGCCTTCCCGGCTTCATCAGTCAGCTCACCCTCCTGCTGAACGCCGGCATGGTCCTGAGCAGCGCCTTTGAGGTCGCCGTAGAGCACACAACGGACGGGAAAGCAGAGGATACCGGAGGCAAAAACGAAACCGACTATTTTCAGAGAAGGATCCGGAGCATCTACCATTCCATGAAGAACGCCAACGGTTCGCTGCACCGGGAGCTTCAGTCCTTCGCCGAAGAGAGCGGAGTCACCGATTTCATGCGCATCAGCGGGATCATCAGTGACAACATCAACAAAGGAGCGGAACTGACGGAGAAGCTGGAGCGGGAATCCGACAGCCTCTGGCAGAGCCGAAAGCTGCGCGCCGAGCGACAGGGTCAGGCCGCAGAAACAAAGATGACCATTCCACTGGCCATCTTTCTTCTGGTTCTTATCATCATTACCGTTTCACCCGCGCTGCTGCAACTATAGGCGGGCGGGATACGCCGCCGGATCCGCTGTATCACCAGTCGAATTCGAGACTGTGATGATTCTCCGGTTCAAAGGCATTGTCCGGAGTCATGAACGTGATGTAGTCCTTCAGCTCCTTTAGATTTTCGTATTCCTTCTGGGCGATCAGGCCGTAGTACTCCTTTTTCTTTCTGTGGAAGTGGAGCACGTACGCGTGGATCTTATCGGATGGGTCCACAACCTCCGCGTAGGCGTTTGCCTGGTAAAACGCGTCGTACAGGTTGTATTCTTCTTCTGTTCTTCCATCGTAATGGAATCTGTAGTCTTCCGGCCGGATCCATCCGCCAATGATTCTGTCGTCAAAGTTGCGCATATCGTATTTGATCTTTCGGATGCCTCCCTTCAGGACGCGCCCGTCCAGATCCGCGATCTTGACGTAGTATTCCTCTTTATCATCGGACCAGTCCGCATCATCAAGTGCCACGATAAGGACCTCCGCGATCTCCATCCGGCCTTCCTTGATCTCGTCCACAAACTGGTTCCAGGATTTTGCGAACAGACCGATTTTGGCGTGCAGCCCCTTTGCTTTTTCCTCCGGCATGATGCTGAAGGTCAGATGACTTTTGATCTCGGGTCTTGTGGCGTCCAGTTCCTCAAGCCGCTTCAGCCGTTCGCCCTCCGCCTTCGCCTCCGCTGAGGGTTCGTAGAACAGACCATAAGGATCCAGAAACTCACTGTTGATCTTTTCGGCTGCAAACGCAACGCCGTCCTTCGCGACGCCCTTCAGGATATCCCCGAAAGAAATGTCCTCCTCCGCAGCCTTTTTCCCATGGGCTCTGGCGAACTCTCTCGCGCTTTTATACTTCTTCAACTCCTTTAATTCTTCCATAACGATCCTCTCTCCTTTACCGCATCCTTCGCTTCGACCCTTCGCTTTAGTTCTCTGCATCAGTATACCACATGTAAAAGAAATTTGTACTCCCTACTTCTCCTCTTCCATACCGCGGTCCAGAAACACCCTGTATCTACGGGCGGCGGGAATGACCCGGATATAGGAGATGGTCAGAATGGTCAGCGCCAGAGCCAGAGAGAATGTCAGAAATGACGCCAGCAAAAGGATCGGACTATAGGACGGAGTTCCCGGCTGAGACAGAAATGCGATCAGCGCCGTCACTGCCCAGAGCAGCAGCGCGATGATGCTGTAGGCAACGATCAGGCTGCGGATGGAATGGAGCGTGCGGATAGCTGACTGCCTGGCGGTTTTCGTTTCATCCATGTAATCCTCCGGGATATTGCATTCGGGATGCTCCATGCCGTAGGCCATCTCGTCGGCGGCTTCCCCGTCAGAGCGGGCCATGTGCCTCGCTCCGTACCACATTCCGGCAAGCAGCAGAATGAGGAGGAGAAGCTTGACCGAGATCCCCAGTGCTTCCAGCCCGAACATGATCGGTGCGGCGACCGCCATGACAGCGCAGGCGATCCCGCAGCATCCAAAGGCGATCATGATGCCGCGGTACATGGCACCTTCCCTGCACACCTGCTCATAGAGCAATTTTTCAAACTCACGATCGTTCATCCAGCCTGCACCCCCGTGCGAATTTCTCCAGTAACGAAAAAAAAATTGGGCT
>CACXCQ010000086.1 GCA_902766185.1 uncultured Eubacteriales bacterium | reverse complement strand
TTTCATCGATGGCGCAGTGAAAGGCATTTTCCCACGCGCCTTCCGCCCGGGTGAAATAGCCCAGTGCGAGGATCATCATCAGCACCAAAGGCAGGAGTATGGCGGCCTCGAGCGTATAGTAGCCCCGGCGGCAGGAGCCCTTCCTGGAGCGTTTTGTTCGTATTGAGCGAAGTCTGGTCATAGGTATATTATAACTATAATGGAATAATATGGCAATATGTATTTTTCGACGATTGACAGATAAGCGCGGGGGCGGTAGATTAGAGGGAAACAAGAGAATAAGCCATTTCGGTGGTCTTATCACTTCAGAAGGAGATAATATGATACGACTGGAAGATCTTAAAGATTTGGGCGATGAGGAGTTCGCGGCTATGCTGACCCCTCTCACCGAACAGGAACAGATGGTTCTGATGCTGTTGCGGGGCATGGGTTCCGACCCTCTCTCTCACGGGGAGATCGGCGGCGAGCTCAGTCTGACCACTGCGGAGGTGCGCAAGATCGAAACCAAAGCCCTGGAGACCATCGAGCGGCTGAATTCGGGCTGGCGCCAGGAAAGCTTCGTTCTCATCCACAGCGACGGCCGGCGGGAGGAGTTTTGAAGCGATTTCTGCTCTACTCCGGTGAAGTATAGTGGTATACTTATACATATAAGCGGTGCAGCAGCTCCGCGGATGAAATGTGATCAACGAGAGGAGATACTATGGAACTGTTGGAACTCATGCGTCGCAGACGCAGCATAAGAAAATACACCGGGGAGGCGATCCCGGAAGAAAAACTGCAGACGATCCTGAAGGCCGGACTGTTGGCGCCCACCAGCAGGGGAATGCGGCCTTGGGAATTCTTTGTGGTCAAGGATAAGGATACGCTGCAAAAGCTGGCCCGGGCCAAGCAGCACGGCTCCGCGCTGATCGCGGGCTGCGATGCGGCGATCGTCGTTTTCGCCGACAGCGAACTGGCGGACACCTGGATCGAGGACTGTTCCATCGCGCTGGCGTACATGGACCTTACCGCATCATCGCTGGGCATCGGAAGCTGCTGGGTGCAGATGCGCATGCGCAAGGACGAAAACGGAGGCGACGCGGAACAGAATGTCAAGCGGATCATAGGCGCAGAAGACCCTCTCAGGATGGTGGGCATCCTGGCGCTGGGCGTTCCGGCAGAGGAGAAGGAGCCATATGATCTGGACGGCCTGAAACGGGAGAAGGTCCACAGATAAGCCGGAGAGGGAACGGAGAAGAAAATGTTAGAAAAGCGATTTCAGATACAGCTGACCGACGCCGCGAAAGAGGCGGCCATGGAGCTTCAGCAGGAGGATAAATATATCCGCTTTTCCGTTGCCAGAAGCGGCTGCTGCAGCATGGCGGTGCACCTGTATCCTGACACGGAGCGGATCACGGATCAGGCCATTGAAGTCGACGGGATCCGGATCCTGACGAAGAACGAGTATCCGGAGCTGACCTGGATCGGAACGATCGACTATAAGAAAAAGGGACTTCATAAGGGATTTTCGTGGAAGTGACGGTTTGCGAGGGAAACCAGATTTTGCGGAGGAGACGGCTATGATCGATTTCAGTGCGGCATCGGGAAGAATACTGCTTGGTAATCTGCTTTTCGCGGCATGCTGCATCGTCTATCTGATCTGGTGGAGCGTGGCGTTCCGGCCGGGATACACGGCGCCGATGATGATGAAGGGAGCTTTGTTTCTGGTCACCGCAGTCCTCGGGATCGCGGGTCTGGCCATGATCATCTATGGCTGTTCGCAGGCGCAGAGTCCCGTCCGGTTCATTCATGTCATCGCAGCCGGGGCTGCCGTATACATCGCTTTGCTCGTGCTGACCAATGTGCTGATGCAAAGGCAGGTCACCACGGAACTGATGCTGATCGTGTTCTGGGCCTGTATGGAGATCTGCGCCTGCGGGGCACTGTGCGGGGAAGATGTGTTCAGCGGCAAGGTGTTCGACGTTCTGGCGGTGATCATCCTCGCGGCAGCGGCAGCCGGCATGATCTGCTATCTGAAGTATTATGAGCTTGAGCCGATGAAGGCGTTTTACGACGGGATGGTTCCTTTGGTGCTGTTTGCGGTCGTGATGATCGGAATATCAATATTTCAGATCGGAAGAGGGTGATGAAAATGAAAAGATCGATCGTCCTGATAATGCTGTGCGTTTCTGCCGTGCTGCTGATGACATCCTGCGGGAAATCCGGGGAAGACCAGCTTTTGGATTACCGGTTCGCCGATCATCAGGAAGGGGCGGAACTGATGCTGGGAAATGAAGCCTACTACGATGGCTTCAGCCAGAACGAACTGGATTACAAGATGCAGAAGAAGGACGCCACCATGGAGGAGTACCAGGCTTACGCGAAAAAGCAGGTGCTGGACTTTACCGATGAAGAGAAGGCTGTCGTGGACAAGTACATGGGACGGCTGGAAAAGAAGATCAAGGACAACGGGTATGAGCTCCCGCCGCTGGAACAGATCGTGTTCATCTGCACGACAATGAAGGAAGAGAGTGGTGCAGGCGCATATACCCACGGGACGCAGATATATCTGGGGGAAGATATCCTGAAGGCCGCGGCGCAGGGAAAGGTCGATGAGTCTTTGATGGAAGCTCTCTTCGCGCATGAGCTCTTCCACTGCCTGACGCGCAGCAATCCGGACTTCCGGGCGGAAATGTACAAGGCAATCCATTTCACGGTGCAGGACAAGGAGTATGAGATCCCGCCATCGGTGATGGAGTATTTCATCTCAAATCCCGATGTGGAGCACCATAACTCCTATGCGACGTTCATGATCGATGGCAAACCCGTGGATTGCTTTACGGCTTTTGTCACCACCCGGCATTTTGAGAAGAAGGGCGACGAGTTCTTCGATACCGGAGTGACGGCGCTCGTGCCTGTCGACGGATCCGACAGATACTGGCTGTCCGAAGACGCCTCGAATTTCGACGAGGTCTTCGGCACCAATACCGGTTATGTGATCGATCCCGAGGAATGCATGGCGGACAATTTCTCGTATTGCCTTGTCTACGGGATGGACGGACCTGAAGGCGAGGGGTATCCGAACCCCGAGATCATTCAGGCGATCGAAGATGAGTTGAAAAACAATAGTAACTGATTTCAGAATGGAGAAATGATCATGAAAGAAAAAACAGATTGGACACCAAAAGACAAAAGCAAGAACCTCAAGTCCAGCGCGCCGGAGCGGGCTGACAGCGGTATCTTAAAGGCAGGTCTGGCGATCGCCGC